>NZ_CAXSQB010000068.1:13065-15702 GCF_964239415.1 Clostridium sp. ATCC BAA-442
CCCCCCCCCCCCGCGGGCGGGGACAAGCCCCGCCCCTACACCATTCGTGTAAAAACGGCTCCGTGGCCGCCCGCCCCTCCTACGTCCGGGCGATCTGACCGCCCAGGGCCTCGTAGTCTGCCCAGAAGCGGGGATAGGACTTGTTCACGCACTCCGCGCCGGTGATGGTCACCGGCCCCTGACAGCGGGTGGCCGCAATGGCGGCCATCATGGCGATGCGGTGGTCGTTGTGGCCGGAGACAGTGACGCCCCCCGCCAGCCGCTCCCTGCCCCGGAGCACCAGGTGGTCGGCGTGCTCCTCCACACCGGCCCCCAGGGCGTTGAGCACCTGCGTCACAGAGGCCAGCCGGTCGCTCTCCTTGATGCGCAGGCGGGCGGCGTTGACGATGGCGGTCGTCTCCCCCGCCCGCAGGGCGGCCATGGCCGCCAGAGGGGGCACCAGATCGGGGCACTGGGACACGTCCAGCTCCGCCGGGCCGGGCCGGGTCAGGCGGGCAAGCTGCTCCCCGATCACCCGGTCGCCCTGGACGGAGCGGGGGTTCAGCCCCTCCACTTCCACCCGGTGGCCCAGGAATGCGGCGGCAAACCAGAAGGCGGCGTTAGACCAGTCCCCCTCGATGGCCAGATCCCGGTGGCGGTACGCCTGGTTCCCCGGCACCCGGAAGCGCCGATCCCCGTCGTACTCCGCCGCGACGCCGAATTGGGCCAGGGCGTCCAGGGTCATGTCCACATAGCCCCGGCTCTCCAGCGCGGTGGTGAGAACAAGCTCGCTGTCCCCCTCCAGCAGGGGGAGGGCGTAGAGCAGGCCGGTGATAAACTGGGAGGACACGTCGCCGGGCAGGGTATAGACGCCGGGCGTCAGCCGCCCCTCCACGGCGAGCACTCCGTTTTCCAGCGACCAGGCGATCCCCTTCTCCGCAAAGAGGTGGAAATAGGGCTCCTGAGGCCGCTCCATGAGCCGCCCGTGGCCGGTGAACCGGCCGCCCCCCTTGAGGGCCAGGGCCACGGGGATCAAAAACCTCAAAGTGGAGCCCGACTCGCCGCAGTCCATGACCTCCGGCGGGGGCGTCTCGAAGCCGTCCACCAGGTCGGCCCCGCGGATTACCGTGCCGTCGGCGGAGGCGTCCGCGTCCAGGGTACGCATACAGCGCAGGGTGGCCTGGATGTCCTGGGACAGCTCCACATTGGACAGGCGGCACACCCCGTCGGACAGGGCGGCGGCGATGATCAGCCGGTGGGCCTGGGACTTGGAGGGCGGCGGAGTGACGGCGCCGCCCAGGGCGGCGGGGGTGATGGTGACGTTCATCGCAGTTCCTCCAGCAGTTTGGCCTTGGGCATCCGGTGGGGGACGGCGCGGCCCATGCGCTCCAGGAGGATCACCGAAATGTCCTCCCCCGCCCCCTTCTTGTCCAGTCCCACGGCGGCGGCGTAATCCTCCGCCGTGCAGGGGATGGCGGTGGGCAGCCCCAGGGCGGAGAGCGCCTCCTCCAGGCGCTCCGGCAGCTCCGCCGGGGTCACCCCCAGGCGTACACCCAGCCGGGCGGCGGCGCACATGCCGGCGGCCACCGCCGCGCCGTGGCTCCACTCGGTGTAGTGCCCCGCCAGCTCGTAGGCGTGGCCCAGCGTGTGGCCGAAGTTGAGGAGCATCCGCTCCCCCGTGTCCCGCTCGTCCTGTTCCACTACGCTCCGTTTAATCGCGCAGCAGGTATACAAGATGTGTTCCATTTCCGCCATCAGCTCCGCCCGGGAGGGCCGGGCCGCCAGGAAGTCGAAGAAGGCCGCGTCCCTGATGCAGCCGTATTTGACCACCTCCGCCATGCCCTCCATGAAGACAGGCAGCGGCAGGGTGTCCAGCACCTCCGGATCCATGAGCACCAGCCTGGGCTGCCAGAAGGCCCCCGCCAGATTCTTCCCGTGCTCCAGATCCACGGCCACCTTGCCCCCTACGGAGGAATCCACCTGGGCCAGCAGGGTGGTGGGGATCTGCACGAAGTCCACCCCCCGCAGGATGGTGGCGGCGGCGAACCCCGCCAGATCCCCCACCACGCCGCCGCCCAGGGCCGCCACCGCGTCGGTGCGGGTCAGCCCGGCGTCCATCATGGCCTCCCACAGCTCGGCCAGACGGGCGGGGCATTTGGAGCCCTCCCCGGCGGGGACGGTGTGGGCGGTCACCTGGAACCCGGCCCCCTCTAGACTGGCCCGCACCCTTTCCAGATACAGGGGGACCACATGGCTGTCCGTCACCACGAAAAGCCGGGAGGCCCCGGGCAGGACGGCCCGAAGCTCCTCCCCCGCCCGGGCCAGCAGCCCCCGCCCGATCTGTATGTTGTATTCCCGCCCCGGCAGGGCGACGGTCAGCGTTTTCATGGTACGGCCTCCTCTGTTCAAAATCGACGGTATCCGTCGGGCGGGGGGGGGCACCCGCCCCTACGTGACAGCTCCGCAGGATGCCCCAACGCAGGGGCCGACACCCCAGGGCGGCCTCTCTTGCCCCTGTGGGGCAATTCACCTTCTGCCCTCATCGGCCCACGCCAACTATCCTCCACCCTCACCGTAGGGCGACCCTCGTGGCCGCCCGCGGGCGGGGACAAGCCCCGCCCCTACATTACAGCCCTTGAAGATATCCTCCGTAGGGGC
>NZ_CAXSQB010000069.1:0-15393 GCF_964239415.1 Clostridium sp. ATCC BAA-442
CCCCCCCCCCCCCCTTGCGGTTCCTTCGTTTATTTGAGGTTGAAGAAAGCGTCCATACCCAGGTACTGCGCCACGTCGCCCAGCTCCTCCTCGATGCGGAGCAGCTGATTGTACTTGGCCACGCGGTCGGTGCGGCTGGGAGCGCCGGTCTTAATCTGGCCGGCGTTGACGGCCACGGCGATGTCGGCGATGGTGGCGTCCTCGGTCTCGCCGGAGCGGTGGGACACGATGGCGGTGTAGCCGGCCCGGTTGGCCATCTGGATGGCGTCCAGGGTCTCGGTCAGGGTGCCGATCTGGTTGACCTTGATGAGGATGGCGTTGCCCACCTTCTTCTCAATGCCGGTCTTGAGCCGCTCGGTGTTGGTGACGAACAGGTCGTCGCCCACCAGCTGGACGCGGTCGCCGATGGCCTTGGTGAGCATGGCCCAGCCCTCCCAGTCGGTCTCGGCCATGCCGTCCTCCAGGGAGACGATGGGGTAGGTGTCGGCAAACTTCTTCCACATGTTGACCAGCTGCTGCTGGGTCAGCTTCTTGCCGGACTTGGGCTGGATATAGCACTTCTCCTCCTCGTTCCACCACTCGGAGGAGGCGGCGTCGATGGCGATCTTGAAGTCCTCGCCGGGCTTGTAGCCGGCCTCCTCGATGGCCTTGACGATGACCTTCAGGGCATCCTCATCCTTCTTCAGGTTGGGGGCGTAGCCGCCCTCGTCGCCCACGCCGGCGGCGGGGGTGCCGTTCTCCTTCAGGACGTTCTTCAGGGTGTGGAACACCTCGGCGCACATGCGCAGGGCCTCGCGGAAGCAACAGGCGCCCACAGGCATGATCATGAACTCCTGGATCTCCACGTTGTTGGTGGCGTGAGCGCCGCCGTTAAGAATGTTCATCATGGGCACGGGCAGAATCTTGGCGTTGGCGCCGCCGATATAGTTGTACAGGGAGGTGCCCAGGGCCTCGGCCGCCGCCTTGGCGCAGGCCAGGGAAGCGCCCAGGATGGCGTTGGCGCCCAGCTTGGTCTTGTTGGGGGTGCCGTCCAGCTCGATGAGGGCCTTGTCGATGGCGGTCTGATCCAGCACGTTCATGCCCACCAGGCACTCGGCGATGTCGGTGTTCACGTTCTTCACGGCGGTGAGCACGCCCTTGCCCAGGTAACGGCTCTTGTCGCCGTCGCGGAGCTCGCAGGCCTCATAGATGCCGGTGGAGGCGCCGGAGGGCACGGCGGCGCGGCCGACGGTGCCGTCCTCCAGGTAGACCTCCACCTCAACGGTGGGATTGCCGCGACTGTCCAGGATCTCGCGGCCCAGCACGTCAACGATCTCAATGATCTGCTTCATGATGAAAACTCCTTTCGTATTGGCGGCGGGAGTCTGCTCCCGCCTACAGGGGTATTTTGTGTGGGGGGCGGGCTCCGGCCCGCCGGGGCTCTATGGTAGGGCGGGGGTTCATCCCCGCCGGTTACCGCTTCGCCGCCATTCCCTTAAACGGGAAGGTCAGTTGACAATCAGCGTCTCCCCATCCATCTCGGCAGGCTTCTCCAGATACCCCCCCCCGCCCGCCGCGCGGGGGCCCCGGGTCTTTTTATCTGCCCGGGGCAAGTGAATTGCCCCGGCATCAAGGTTTTGGCCGACGGCCAAAACACTTGGACGGCGCACAGCGCCGCCCGCCTGTGGCGGGGATGGGCCTGGAAAAGCCCTTAATTCAGAATCAGCGTCTCCCCGTCCATCTCGGCGGGCTTTTCCAGGCCCATCAGATCCAACATGGTAGGGGCGATGTCGGCTAGGCGGCCGTCCCGCAGCTTGACATCGGCGCCCACAATATAGAAGGGCACCAGGTTGGTGGTGTGGGCGGTGTAGGGGGTCGTGCCGTCAGCGTCCAGCATCCGCTCGGCGTTGCCGTGGTCGGCGGTGATGAGGGACACGCCGCCCATCCGGGAGGTAGCCTCCACCACCTTGCCCACCCCCGCGTCCACGGCCTCCACGGCCTTGACGGCGGCCTCGAACACGCCGGTGTGGCCCACCATGTCGCAGTTGGCGAAGTTGAGGATGATCACATCGTAATTGCCACTCTCAATGCGCTTGACGGCCTCCTCGGTGACCTCGGGGGCGCTCATCTCCGGCTGGAGATCATAGGTGGCCACCTTGGGGGAGGGGATCAGACAGCGGTCCTCGCCCGGGAACACCTGCTCGGCACCGCCGTTGAAGAAGAAAGTCACATGGGCGTACTTCTCCGTCTCGGCAATGCGGAGCTGAGTATAGCCCTGGCGGGCGATATACTCACCGAAGATATTGGTCAGCTCCCGGTGGGGGAAGGCCACCAGCACGTTGGGCATGGTCGCGTCATACTCGGTAGTACACACATAGGTCACCGGGAAGTAGCCCTTTTTGCGCTCCACGTCGGTGAAGGCGGGGTCCACAAAGCAGCGGGTGATCTCCCGCGCCCGGTCGGGGCGGAAGTTGATAAAGATGATGGAGTCGCCCTCCTTCACCTTGCCGTCCTTGGTGCACACCACGGGCTCCACGAACTCATCGGTCACCCCGGCATCATAGGACCTCTGTACCGCGTCCACCGGGTCGGGATTCTGCACGCCCTCACCCCGGGTCATGGCGTCGTAGGCCCGCTGCACCCGGTCCCAGCGCTTGTCCCGGTCCATGGCGTAGTAGCGGCCCATGACGGTGGCCACCTGGCCCACGCCCACCTCTTTGCACTTTTCCACCAGCTTTTCCACATAGCCCTTGCCGGAAGCGGGGGGCACGTCCCGGCCGTCCAGGAAGCAGTGGACATACACCCGGCCTAATCCCCGCTTTTTGGCCATCTCCAGCAGGGCGAACAGGTGGGTGATGTGGCTGTGCACGCCGCCGTCGGACAGAAGCCCCATCAGGTGGAGTGCACCGTCCCGCTCCTTGCAGTCGTCCATGGCCTCGATATAGGCCTCGTTCTCAAAGAAGCTGCCGTCCTCAATGGCGCGGCTGATGCGGGGCAGATCCTGGAACACCACCCGGCCGGCGCCGATGTTGGTGTGCCCCACCTCGGAGTTGCCCATCTGGCCCTCGGGAAGACCCACGTCCAGCCCGGAGGCGGACAGGCGGCAGCCGGGGTTTTCCGCAAAAATCTTGTCCAGGTTCGGCGTGCGGGCCGCGGCGATGGCGTTGCCAGCCCGCTCGTCCCATACGCCGAAGCCATCCATAATGATCAGGGTAGTCGGTGTCTTACTCATAATAACCTCGAATCTCTTCTTCTCTTTCCAAAACGGAGACGGGCGCGGGCGGCCCTGCGCTTCTCGCTGTCACGCTGCGGGTTGGGCGCATGTCCGAATCGTTAAGTCCGGGCTGCGCGAAAAATACCGCTCCAGGCTATCGCCCGTCGCCTGTTTTTTCGTCTGCGCCCTGCCTTAACTCCCCTGTACGCCTGCCCTCCGCACTTCTTACTCCTGGTTGGCCGCGTTCACGATCTCCACAAAGTCCGGGGCCTTCAGAGACGCGCCGCCGATCAGACCGCCGTCCTCGCCGTCGCAAAGTCCGCTCCGCTCCATTTCCGCCTCCCGGCGAACATTTCACTCCGCTTCCTTGCTCCTCCTCTCCCAACGAGACCCGCTGTATCGCCGTCGGCGGCTTTGCCGCCTTACAATACGGCGTACCCCTTGCGGGTGCTGCGCTGAGCTCTCGTTGGGTTCCCGAACCGCCGCCCGACGCGGACGGCGTTACTCCTGGTTGGCCGCGTTCACGATCTCCACGAAGTCGGGGGCCTTCAGGCTGGCGCCGCCGATCAGGCCGCCGTCCACGTCGGGCTGGGCCAGCAGCTCATGGGCGTTCTTTGCATTCATGGAACCGCCGTACTGGATGGTGACGGAGCGGGCCACGCGGGCGCCGTACTGCTTGCGGATGACGGTGCGGATGGCCTCGCAGACCTCGCCGGCCTGCTCGGCGGTGGCGGTCTTGCCGGTGCCGATGGCCCAGATGGGCTCATAGGCGATAACCACGTGGCGCATCTTCTCGGCGGGCACGCCGGACAGGGCGGCCTTCACCTGGTAGGAGATGAGATCCATGGTCACGCCCAGCTCCCGCTGCTCCAGGCTCTCGCCCACGCACACGATGGGGTACAGGCCCGCCTCCAGGGCGGCGTGCACCTTCTTGTTTACCGTGAAATCAGTTTCATTATAGTATTGGCGGCGCTCGGAATGGCCGATCACCACATACTTGACGCCCAGCTCCTTCAGCATCTCAGGGGCCACCTCACCGGTGTAGGCGCCGTGGGACTCATAGTGGCAGTTCTCCGCGCCGATGGAGACGCGGCACTCTTTGAACAGGCGCACGGCGGCCTGGATATTCACATAGGGCACGCACAGCACTACCTCGCACCAGTTGGGCCTGCCCAGCAGGGGCTTAAGCTCCTCGGCAAATGCACGGGTTTCGGAGAGGGTTTTGTTCATTTTCCAGTTTCCAGCGATAATCGTCTTACGGTAGCGGCGGTTCACGGCAAACAATCCTTTCGATTTTGGAATAGCTATAAGGGGGCGGCGCGGCCCCAGCGCAGCGGTTCGTGCGGGGCCACGGCGGAGGAGCTGCCCGGCACGGAAGTTGTCACGCTGCTGCGGCGGCGCGGTCGCCGCACTGCTCACCCCTCCGCGAAAAACACCTTGCGCCTGCGGCGCAACTGCTTTTTCGTCTGCGGGCTTCGCTGTGCGGCTGCTCCGCTCGTCTCCGCGATTCTTTCTTACTTATCCAGCAGGCACGCCACGCCGGTCGCGTCGGCGCAAGCTTTGGATCACTCGCTTCCACGCCTTACGGGAAAGCTCGCTCCCTCCGCTGCGCCTCCTTTTCCCCACACGACCCGCGGCGGAGCCGCTGGGCTCGTGCGGGGGCCCCGGCGGAGGAGCTGCCCGGCACGGAAGTCTTACTTATCCAGCAGGCACGCCACGCCGGGCAGCTCCTTGCCCTCCAGGAACTCGAGGGAGGCGCCGCCGCCGGTGGAGATGTGGGTCATTTTGTCGGCGTAGCCAAGCTGGGCCACGGCGGCCGCGGAGTCACCGCCGCCCACAATGGTGATGGCGTCGGTCTCGGCCAGGGCCTGGGCCACAGCCCGGGTGCCCTCGGCAAAGGCGGGGAACTCAAACACGCCCATGGGGCCGTTCCAGATAACGGTGCCGGCCTCCTTCACGGCCGCGGCATACAGGGCGATGGTCTTGGAACCGATGTCCATACCCATCATGCCGTCGGGGATACCCGCGCCGTCCACGGCCACCGGCTTGGCGTCGGCGGAAAACTCCGCGGCGGCCACGCCGTCCACGGGCAGGAGCAGCTTGACGCCCTTGTCCTTGGCCTTCTGCATCATCTCCCGGCAGTAGTCCAGCCAGTCGGCCTCCAGCAGGGAGTTGCCCACGCCGATGCCCTGGGCCTTGGCAAAGGTATAGCACATGCCGCCGCCGATGATGATGGTGTCGGCAATGTCCAGCAGGTGATTGATCACGCCGATCTTGGAGGACACCTTGGAGCCGCCCAGGATCGCCACCAGGGGGCGCTTGGGGTTAGCCAGGGCGCCGCCCATGATCTCCAGCTCCTTCTGGATCAGGAAGCCGGACACGGCGGGCAGGTAGGCTGCCACGCCGGCGGTGGAGGCGTGGGCGCGGTGCACGGCGCCGAAGGCGTCGGACACGTACACGTCGGCCATGGCCGCCATTTTCCTGGCCAGCTCGGGGTCGTTCTTGGTCTCGCCCTTCTCAAAGCGGGTGTTCTCCAGCAGCAGGATCTGGCCGGGCTTCAGGACGGCGGCCTTGGCGGTGGCATCGGGGCCCACCACGTCGGCGGCCATGATGACCTCGCGGCCCAGCAGCTCGCTCAGGCGCTTGGCCACAGGAGCCAGGCTGAACTTGGGATCGGGTCCCTCCTTGGGTTTGCCCAGGTGGGAGCAGGCGATCACCGCCGCATTCTGCTCCAGCAGGTACTGGATGGTGGGCAGGGCGGCCACGATGCGCTTGTCGTCGGTGATGGCGCCGGTGGCCTTGTCCTGGGGCACATTGAAGTCGCAGCGCAGCAGGACCTTCTTGCCCGCTACGTCGATATCCTTTACGGTCTTCTTGTTGTAGTTCATAGAGCCTCTCCTTTCATCGCGCCCTCCCCGGTCAGGCCGGGAAAGTCAAGCTGCCGCAGGGCCTCGTAGGCGAGGATCGCCGCGGCGTTGGATAAGTTCAGGCACCGGGCCTCCGCCCGGATTGGGATGCGGATACAGCGGTCGGCGTGAGCTCTGCGGAATGCCTCGGGCAGGCCGGCGGTCTCCTTTCCGAAAACCAGGTAGCACTCGTCCCGGAAAACCGCCTCAGTATAGGATCTGGGCGCCTTGGTGGTAGCCAGCCAGATATCCTCCGCGCCGGTCTTCTGAAAGAAGTCGTCCAGGTTTTCATATACCCGCACGTCCACCAGATGCCAGTAGTCCAGGCCGGCCCGCTTGACCGCCTTGTCGCTGATGTCAAAGCCCAGGGGCTTGATGAGATGCAGCCGGGTCCCGGTCACCGCGCATGTGCGCGCGATATTCCCCGTATTTTGGGGGATCTCTGGCTCAAACAGCACGATATTGAGCACCCTGTCTCCCCCTCCCGGTTACTACTTGGTCAGCGCAGGCTATTGTACTCCAAAACAGCAAGGATTTCAACCATAAATGTGTAAATACGCGCTAAAACATTCAGTTTTCTTTCTGGAAGCAGCCCCTTCCTTTTCTTTTTATTGCCCCTTTCGTGCGCCGGTGAAATGTGCTATGATGAAGGGCGAATGGAAGAGGAGTGTGAAGCACGTGAAACAACCGCGCAATCCGCGCAGGCTGGTGGTCAAGGTGGGCACATCCACCCTCACCCGGGAGACCGGGAGCCTCAACCTGCAAAACATGGAGCATCTGGCCCGTGTATTGGCCGATCTGGAGGGCATGGGGTATCAGCCCGTCCTGGTGTCCTCCGGCGCCATCGGCATCGGCACCAAAAAGCTGCGGCTGGGGGAGCGCCCCACCGAGCTGCGGATGAAGCAGGCCGCCGCCGCCGTGGGCCAGTGCAGGATGATGCACATCTATGACAAGCTCTTTGCCGAGTACAACCGGACGGTGGCCCAAATCCTCCTCACCGGCGAGGACGTGGAGTCCCCCGTCCGCTCGGAGCATCTGCACAACACCTTTGAGGCCCTGCTGGAGCTGGGGGTGATCCCGGTGGTCAATGAGAACGACTCGGTGTCGTCAGCGGAGATCGAAACCGGCCAGTGCAAGGTGCTGGGCGACAACGACACCCTGTCCGCCATCGTGGCCCGGCTGTGCGGCGCGGGCCTGCTGGTGCTGTTCAGCGACATCAACGGACTGTATGACGCCGACCCCCGCACCCACCCCGACGCCCGGCTGATCCACCAGGTGGAGGCCATCACCCCGGAGCTGCGGGCCATGGCCGGCGGTGCGGGCACCTGGCGCGGCACCGGCGGCATGGCCACCAAGCTCAACGCCGCCCAGCTCTGCCTGGAGGCGGGGGTGGACATGGTCATCGCCAACGGGGCGCGGATGGAGGCCCTCTACGACATCGTGGAGGGGAAGAACGTGGGCACCCGCTTTTCTGCCCGGCGGGGCGCGCTGCAATAGAAAAGAAGGAGGAATCCCATGACTGTACTGGAGACCCAGGGTCTGGCGGCCAAGCGCGCGGCCCGGGCGCTGGCCGTGGCGGGTACCGCCAGGAAAAACGCCGCTCTGGAGGCGGCCGCGGGGGCCATCGAGGCCCGGCAGGGGGAGATTCTGGCGGCCAACGCCGCAGATCTGGAGGCGGCCAGGGCCGCCGGACTCCGCCCAGCCCTGCTGGACCGGCTGGCGCTGGACGAGGGCCGCATCGCCGGCATTGTGGAGGGGGTGCGGCAGGTGGCCGCCCTCCCCGATCCCATCGGGGCGATGACCAAAATGGACACCCGGCCCAATGGGCTGACCATCGGAAAGCGCCGGGTGCCCCTGGGGGTGATCGGCATCATCTATGAGGCCCGGCCCAACGTGACGGTGGACGCCGCAGCCCTCTGCCTCAAGTCGGGCAACGCGGCGCTCCTCCGGGGCGGCAAGGAGGCCTTCCGCTCCAACCAGGCCTTTGTGGCCGTCCTGCGGGACGCCCTGGAGGAGGCCTGCCTGCCCCGGGACTGCGTGGCCCTGGTGGCCGATACCAGCCGGGAGAGCGCCAACGAGCTGATGGGCCTGACGGAGTACCTGGACGTGCTCATCCCCCGGGGCGGGGCGGGGCTGATCCGCAGCGTGGTGGAGAACGCTCGGGTGCCGGTCATCCAGACTGGCGTGGGGGTGTGCCACATCTACGTCCACGAGAGGGCCGACCTGGACATGGCGGCCCGCATCCTCCACAACGCCAAGACCTCCCGCCCCTCGGTGTGCAACGCCGCCGAGTGCGTGCTGGTGGACCGGGCAGCGGCGCGGGACTTCCTGCCCCTGGCGTGGGAGCTGCTCCAAACCAAGGGCGTGGAGCTGAGGGGCTGCCCGGAAACCCGGGCCATCCTGGGGGACTGGGTCAAGCCCGCCGCCGAGGCCGACTGGGACACCGAGTTCGGCGACTACATCCTGGCCGTCAAGGTGGTATCCGGCTTTGACGAGGCGGTGGACTTCATCGCCTCCCACGGCACCGGCCACTCCGAGGCCATCGTCACCGCCGACTACTTTGCCGCCCAGCGCTTCCTGGACGAGGTGGACGCCGCGGCGGTGTACGTCAACGCCTCCACCCGCTTCACCGACGGCTTCGAGTTCGGCCTGGGGGCGGAGATCGGCATCTCCACCCAAAAAATGCATGCCCGGGGCCCCATGGGCCTGGAGGAGCTGACCAGCTCCAAATATGTAATCTACGGCACCGGACAGGTCCGGTGAGCATAGGATTCTAGGGGGCCGCCCGGCCCTCCGCGGGGCATAGCCGCTGCGGTTTCGCCTGCGCCCCGCGCCTCCGCGCTTCTTGTCACGCTGCGGCGGCTGCGCGACGGCGTCTAAGACCCTCCGACTGTGCAAGCCGGCCTGCGGCCCCTTCGGGCCCTCCGGTCCGTTCGCTCCGCTTTGGGTCTTACCCGCCTGCGCCCCGCGCCTCCGCGCTTCTTGGTACATACGGCTGCCATGCCGTATGAAGGAGGTGCTGACCATGTTGGAATACCGGCTGGAGCCGGAGGGCGGGCTCCTCGTCTGTGCGCTGGGCACTCTGGAGGTGGGGGGCGGTCAGATTGTGGAGTGCTCCCTGTGCCTGTCGGATATCCTGCCCGAGCGGCGGGTGGCCCTGGCGGTGGAGCTTCTGGAGGGCGAACAGCTCCGGGGCACGCGGCTCTATACCGTGCCGCCCCACCATGAGGACGGCCCCGCCGACGTGCGGATAGAGGGCATCCGCTTCTACCTGCCCGGCGGCGCGGGACCGGAGGGGCTGACTCTCCGGTCCGACGCCCACTATATCGACCGGGGTGACCGCTGCGTGTTGCCCTGACCCCTTTGAGGGCCCCTTTGGGGCCCTCAAAATTTATGCTTGCATCTTTCGCCTTCTTTCCCTATAATGTCACTCACTGCGCAATGCGCAGAATCGGACATTGAAGGAGATCGAGAAATGAAACAACAAGTCACTCTGGCGCTGAGCCTCACCCTGGCGGGCGGCCTTCTGGCCGGCTGTGCCGACACGACGGGCGGGAGCCAGCCGACTGGGGCGGCCCAAACATCCCCTGCGGATGCCACACCGAGCGCGGCGCAGAGCGCCGCCTTTACCGACGAGATGAAGATCCCCCATGCCGTGGATCTCTCCCCCGAGGACGGCGCCGACTCCGTGGAGCGGCTGGGCGACCACGCGGACTCCCCCTACTTTGCCCACCCCGACTACTACCACATGCAGTCCAGCGACACCCTCACGATCCTGACCGGCTTCCAGACCATGCAGCAGACCAGCGAATGGGCCTGCGGCGTCACCAGCACCCTGATGGTGCTCAACTGGTATGACCGGCTGGGCGACTGGAACGAGGAGAGCCTGGCCGCCCTGCGCCACTCCCTGGAGGGCACCGGGCTGGCCGGCTACCCCGGCACCACCCTGCGGCAGGCCATGGATATCTTTGACGGCGTGGGCGGATTTACCTATACCACCAATCTGGACTACGAGGACCCCTCCTCCGAGGTCTGGATGGACACCATCCAGGGCTGGCTGGCCGAGGGCAAGCCGGTCATGGTCTGCTGGAACGACTGGGGCGGACACTGGCAGGTGATCATCGGCTACGACACCATGGGCACCGAGACCCAGCAGGACGACGTGTTCATCGTGGCCGACCCCTACGACACCACCGACCACTGTCAGGACGGCTACGGCGTGCTGATGGCGGAGCGCTTCCTGTATAACTTCTCCATGTACGGCGCTTTCCCGGAGGAGGAGGGCGGCAGCGACTTCCTCTTCCTGGTGGCCTCCCCTGCGGAATAAACCAGAAAATCCCGTGCGGCACACACCGCACGGGATTTTTTTAGAACTGGAAGACCGCGCCGATCACCGCCGAGGCGGCGATGAACACGATGGGGTGGAGTTTTTTCAGGGGCTTCACCTGGAGGCACACGAAGATGGCCGCCGCCAGGGCGATCCCCTTCCACTGGAACAGGACCGCCGCGCCGCCGGTCTGGAAGGCGCTCAGATTCAGCAGGGCGATGGAGCAAACCTCCGCCAGCGCCGCGGCGATAAGGGCGGTGGAGGCGGGGCGGATGCCGTAGAACACCGCGTCCACCCCCCGGCTCTCCCGGAACTTCTTCAAAAAGCCCGCGATGACCAGGATGACGAGGATGGAGGGGCACACCAGGCCCAGGGTGGCGATAACGCCCCCCGCGATGCCGCCGGTGTGGAAGCCCACGTAGGTGGCCATGTTCACCCCCATGGGGCCGGGGGTGGACTCGGAGATGGCGATCATGTTGGCCAGCTCTCCGGAGGTGAACCAGCCGGTGCGCTGCCCGATGTCGGTGAGGAAGGGGATGGTGGCCAGGCCGCCGCCGATGGCAAACAGCCCCGCCTTGAAAAACTCGAAGAAGAGCTGAAGGTAGATCACGGCCGCAGCCCTCCCTTCGCCGCCCGGATGCACAGTCCGGCCACGCCTGCGGCCACCACCAGCACCACGGGGGAACAGAGAAAGCTGAGCACACTCCCCGCCCACCCGGCCGGGAAGGACACAAAGCTGCCGAGCACCGCCAGCACCAGCACCACCGCGAAGACGCCCGCCGTCGCCCCGTCCACCACCGTGCTCTTGCGCAGCTTGAGCACGCTGGACAGGATCAGGGCGCACACGCAGGCCCGCACGCCGTTGAAGGCGTCCACCACCACGGGCTGCTCGGCAAAGTTCTGGAGGAAGGCGGCGATGAGCATGATGATGACCAGGCAGGGGAACACCAGTCCCAGGGTGGCCACCACGCCCCCCGCCGCTCCCTTCCGGCTGTGCCCCACAAATGTGGCGGTGTTGACGGCGATGATGCCAGGGGTACACTGGCCGATGGCGAAGTAGTCGGAGAGCTCCTCCTCCGTGGCCCAGCCCCGCTTCTCCACCAGCTCCCGCTGGAGGATGGGCAGCATGGCATATCCCCCGCCGAAGGTGCAAACCCCGATTTTGGCAAAGGTCAAAAACAGGTCGGCATAGATGTTCACGTCACTCCAGCCCCTCCAGTTCCGCCCCATGGAAGCGCGCTTCCATGGGGACCCCTGTATTTCCATCATCCTCGGTGGGAATCAATCCCGCCTGCGGCAAGGTTTTGGCTGCGCCAAAACGCTTGGACGCGCCAAAGGCGCGGCTCACCCCCGCTCGCGGGCGGCTGGCGCCCCATGCAGCGCATCTCACTCCAGCCCCTCCAGCTCCTCCAGCCACAGGGCCGCCACGGCGTCGGAGGGCATGCGCCAGTCGCCCCTGGGAGAGAGGCTGACCGAGCCCACCTTGGGTCCGTCAGGCAGGCAGGAGCGCTTGAACTGCTGGGCGAAGAAGCGGCGGTAGAAGGTACGCAGCCACTGGAGCACGACGGCCCGGGGGTAGGTGCGGCCGAAGGCGTGCTCAGCCAGCCGGAGGACCTTCCGGGGCGGGAAGGCCCAGCGGATGGCATAGTAGAGGAAGAAGTCGTGCAGCTCGTAGGGGCCCACCAGATCCTCGGTCTTCTGGGCGATCTGCCCCTCGATGGCGGGCAGGAGTTCGGGGGAAACGGGGGTGTCCAGGATATCACTGAGCACATGGGAGAGGGCCTCGTCCTCCTCCGCCTTGTCCCCGGCCACATAGGACACCAGACGGCGCACCAGGGTCTTGGGGATGGAGGCATTGACACTGTACATGCTCATGTGGTCGCCGTTGTAGGTGGCCCAGCCCAGGGCCAGCTCAGAGAGGTCTCCGGTACCCACCACCAGTCCGCCGCACTGGTTGGCCACGTCCATGAGCACCTGGGTGCGCTCCCGGGCCTGGCTGTTCTCAAAGGTCACATCATGGTCGTCCATGGACTGGCCAATGTCCTTGAAGTGCTGTCGAACCGCCGCGCCGATGTCGATGCGCCTGAGGGTGGCCCCCAGCCGCTCGGCCAGCTCCACGGCGTTGTCCCGGGTGCGCTCGGTGGTGCCGAAGCAGGGCATGGTGACGGCAATCATGTCGCTGGCCGGCCGGTCCATCAGGCGCATGGCCACGCTGGTGATGAGGATGGCCAGGGTGGAGTCCAGCCCGCCGGACAGGCCCACCACCGCCGCCTGTGCGCCGCTGTGCTCCATGCGCTTTTTGAGGCCCAGCGCCGCCAGGAGGATGATCTCGTCGCAGTGTTCGCTGCACTCGGTGCCGTCCTCCGGGACGAAGGGCAGGGGGTTGACATGGCGGGTGAGGGTGGTGGTGCACGGCTCCAGGGTGAAGGATACCCGGCATACCCCCAGGCAGTGGGCCTCCGCCATGGGGTCCCGCTCCGGAGCGCCGAAGGTATTCATCCGCCGCCGTTCATAGGCCAGGCGCTGCACGTCGATCTCACTGACGGTGAGTCCGGTGGCAAACCGCCGCTCGGCCAGCAGGGCGCCGTTCTCAGCCACGATGTCATGGCCGTTGAAGACCAGGTCTGTGGTGGACTCCCCCTCCCCGGCGTTGGCGTAGACATAGCCGCACACCAGCCGGGCGGACTGGCCGCACACCAGCCGGCGGCGGTACTCGGCCTTGCCCACCAGCTCGTCGGAGGCGGACAGGTTGAGGATAACGGTGGCCCCCGCCTCGGCCAGGGCCACGGAGGGGGGCGTGGAGGCCCACAGATCCTCGCAGATCTCCACTCCCACCACCAGCCCGGGCATGGTATCGCAGGCCCAGAGCTGCCTGCTACACAGGCTGACCTGCTGGCCGCACAGCTCCAGCGTGACGTCCAGATCCTTGCCGGAGGCGAACCACCGCTGCTCATAGAACTCCCCGTAATTGGGCAGCCAGGTCTTGGGTACCAGGCCCAGGATCTCCCCCCGGTGAATGGCGGCCGCGCAGTTGTAGAGCTTTCCGTCCCAGGGGTTTTTCACCGGCAGGCCCAGCGCGGTGAGCATATCCAGGTGCTTGGTGGCCTCCAGGATGGTGGCCAGCCCCTCCTCCGCGCCCCGCAGCAGGGTATCCTGGAGGAACAGGTCGCCGCAGGTGTAGCCGGTGAGGCACAGCTCGGGCAGGGCCAGCACCCGCACCCCCTGCTTATCGGCCTCCCGCATGAGGGTGAAAATCTGTTCGGCGTTGTAGCGGCAGTCGGCCACCCGGATCTGGGGCGTGCCGGCGGCCACCTTGATGAATCCATCGCGCATAGAAAGGCGCCTCCTTATGGCGTATCATGGTCTGTGCCTTTATGATACCCCAAACCGCGGTGGATTGCAACGCCCGCCCCGGGGATTTACCCCAGCTTGCGGGAGAAGTCGGCCATAGCCTCGGAGATTTTGAGCTGCTGGGGGCACACCGCCTCGCAGCTCCGGCAGCCGATGCAGGCGGCGGGCCGCTTCTCCTCCGGCAGGGCCTCCACCGCCATGGGGGCGATGAAGCCGCCGCCGGTGAAGGTGTGCTCGTTGTAGAGGGCCAGCAGGCCGGGGATGTCCAGGTGCCGGGGGCAGTGGTCCACGCAGTAGCGGCAGGCGGTGCAGGGCAGCACCTGCTCCCGCACCATTCCGGCGGCCACATCCAGCAGGGCGGCCTTTTCAGCCTCACTCAGAGGCCGGTCGGTTTCGAAGGTGTCCAGGTTGGCCCGTAGCTGCTCCAGGCTGGACATGCCGGAGAGCACCATAGTCACGCCGGGCACCCCCTGGAGGAAGCGGAAGGCCCAGCCCGGCATGCTCTCCTCCGGCCGCAGGACGGCCAGGCGGGCGGCGTCCCCGTCGGACAGCCTGGCCAGCCGCCCGCCCCGCAGGGGCTCCATCACCCAGATGGGGATATGGCGGCGGTTCAGCTCCTCCGCCTTGGCCCTGGCGCCCTGGAAGTCCCAGTCCAGGTAGTTGAGCTGGAGCTGGCCGAACTCCATGTATTCCCCATAGGCGTCTAGGAAGCGCTGGATCACCGCCAGGGAGCCGTGGGCGGAGAAGCCCAGGTGCCGGATGCGCCCGGCCTCCTTCTGGCGGAGCAGGTACTCCAGCACGCGGTTGGCCGGGTCCAGATAGGGGCCCACGTTGCGCTCGTATACGTTGTGAAAGAGGTAGAAGTCGAAGTAGTCCACGCCGCACTTCTCCAGCTGCTCCTCGAAGATGGCCTCCACCCTGTCCGACCGGATGTTGGACACGTCGTAGCCGGGGAATTTGGAGGCCAGGAGCCAGCTCTCCCGCGGGTAGCGGGACAGCGCGCGGCCCATCACCCGCTCGGAATTTCCGTTGTGATAGCCATAGGCCGTGTCAAAGTAGTTGGCCCCCCGCTCCATGGCCAGAGCCACCATCTCGGCCACCGCCGCCTCGTCCACGTCGCCGTCCCCACCGCCGGGCAGCAGAGGCAGCCGCATGCTGCCGAAGCCCAGCATGGGCAGGCGCAGGTTTTGAAAGTCCTTGTAGATCACGAAATGTCACTCCCATACATTGATTTCAGTTTACCTTACTCCCTGGAGTACACTCCAAGTCAAGCCTTTTTCCCAAAAACACCGAAAAGCCCCGGCCTTTGGCCGGCGGGGGCTTTTCGGGTGTGTGTTGTGTGTCTTGCAAAGGTGTTGGAGAGGGATAAGAGAGGAATTGGTTTGGGAGGATGGTCTCATTCGATTCATCTCTGAATCTGTCTGTATCATACCGTGTAAATAAGACTAAATCGTGTCTTTAATGTGAATAAACTGTAAATATCAGTTTTTTATGTATTGGAGGCGGGATGTACCCCGGTCAGACCGGCGGGCGGGGACAAGCCCCGCCCCTACAGCGCCGCGTATCACGCGGAACCCGATATAACCTCCAGCCAGGCAGGGGCGGCCCTTGGGGCC
>NZ_CAXSQB010000070.1:0-15210 GCF_964239415.1 Clostridium sp. ATCC BAA-442
CTGCGCGACGCCACACTGCTTACCCCTCCGCGAAAAACACCTTGCGCCTGCGGCGCAACTGCTTTTTCGTCTGCGGGACTCGCTGTGCGGCTGCGACCCACGCCTCCGCGCTTCCTGTCACGCTGCGCGCCCTCCGCGACGGGCAGCGTTCATCCGGGGTTCCTCCTCGCGGCATAGCCGCTGCGGCCTCCGCTACAAACGTGCCACCGGCACGTTTGCTCACGCTGCGGTTTCGTCTTCATGTCCTCTTAGCTCCTCTATGCGCCTACCCTCCACGCTTCCTCAGATCCGGTGCATGGCGTTGAAAATATCCTCCCGCTGGGCGCGGATGTCCAGGCTGCGGGCCTCACCCTCCCGTTCCAGCAGGGCGGCCAGCTCGGCGAAGGGGATGTCGCAGGCGCCGGCGTCCACCAGCATAACCATGGTGAAGTCCCCCTGGAGGATGGTCTGGCTGATGTCCAGAATGTTGACATTGTGCTGGGCCAGCAGGGCGCAGACCAGGGACATGATACCCACCCGGTCCTTGCCGAGAACGGTGACGATTGCTCTCATAATAGAACAGCTCCTTTGCGGTTTTTACGGATATGGGGGACTCTCACTGCAGCTCATCCAGCGTCAGCCCGAAGGCGGGCAGGAAGTGCTCCAGAAAGTAGTCCAGCTCGGGCAGATCATAGCCCCGCAGGGCCTCCAGCGTCTGCTCCGCGGCCTGCTTGAATTCGGCGTTGCCCGCCTTGAGCTCCTCCACGCATTTGATGTGGGCCGAGAGCTTGTCGGCGGCCTTGACCAGTGTTCTGAGCCCGGGGTCGTAGTCCTCCCGCAGCAGGGGGTCAAAGGAGGGGCGGAGGGCCTCCGGCAGCATATGCAGCAGCTTGTTGGCGGAGAACTGCTCCACTTCCCTGTAGGCGTCCCGGATGTCGGGGTTGTAGTACTTGATGGGGGTGGGCAGGTCGCCGGTGAGGATCTCCGGCGCGTCGTGGTAAAGGGCCGCTGCGGCGGCCAGACCGGGGTCGGCGTCGCCGCCGAACACGTCCCGCCGGATCACGGCCAGGGCGTGGGCCAGCACCGCCACCATGTGGGAGTGCTCCTGAATGTTCTCCTGAAAGGTGTTGCGCATCAGCCCCCAGCGGTTGATGTACCGCATCCGGGAGAGGTAGGCGAAGAACGGGTACTGGTCTGACATGGTCATCCCTCCTGCGAAAGCAAACTATTCTACCACAGAAGCGGCCGGTTTGTAAACCGTCGAAAAAGGAGGGCGGCCCTGGGCCGCCCTCCTTATCTTATATTACTGGGTCTGCTTGACCTCAAAGGCGGCGACACTCTGCTCAAAGGCGGAGCGGTCGGCGTCGGAGCCGTGGACCTCCACCTTCACCGGGTGGGAGAGATCCAAGGAGAACAGGCCCATGATGGATTTGGCGTCGATGACGTATCGGCCGGAGAGCACGTCCACCTCGCAGGGGCAGCAGGTGGCCGCGTTGACAAACTGGCGTACATCCTCGATGGAGGACAGCGACACGAAGAACTCAGACATGAAAGGGCACCTCCTAAATGACTGTATACAAACGGTGGGGCTTTGCTTTATAATTAGGGTATCCCCATTATAGACAGGAACGGGGAAAAAATTCAATGGGAAAGCCGCGGTAAACCGGAAATTCTGTTTTTTTCACAAAGAGCCGCGGTCATATGCGAGGAAAAGACATGCGAGTTGCTATCTACACCTTGGGCTGCAAGGTCAACCAATACGAGACGCAGGCGATGGAGGCGGAGCTCACCGGCCGGGGCCACGCCCTGGTGCCCTTTGACGGGGCGGCGGACGCCTATGTGATCAACACCTGCACCGTCACGGCGGTGAGCGACAAGAAATCCCGCCAGATGATCCGGCAGGCCCGCAAGCGCTCCCCCCACGCGGTGGTGGCGGTGTGCGGCTGCTACGCCCAGACCGATCCGGAGGCGGTGGAGGCCCTGGGGGTGGATCTGGTCATGGGCACGGCCGACCGCATGGGCTTTCTGGACGCGCTGGAGGCCCTCAGCCCCGACGGCGGACACCCGGTGGTAAGGGTGGACGACGCCCTGCGCCGCCGCCAGTATGAGCATCTGCCCGCCGGCGGCCTGGAAGGGCGCACCCGGGCCATGCTCAAGGTGGAGGATGGCTGCGTCAACTTCTGCACCTACTGTATCATTCCCTACGCCCGGGGGCCGATCCGCTCCCTTCCCTTGGAGGAGGCCGCCTGTGAGGCAAAGCGCCTTGCCGGGGCGGGCTACCGGGAGCTGGTGCTCACCGGCATCGAAATCTCCTCCTGGGGACACGATCTCAAAAATGGGCAGGGCCTGATCGACCTTGTGGAGGCGGTGTGCGCCGCCGCGCCGGAGTGCCGGGTGCGGCTGGGCTCCCTGGAACCCCGCACCGTCACGGAGGACTTCTGCCGCCGGGCCGCCGCCCTGCCCAACCTGTGCCCCCATTTCCACCTCTCCATGCAGAGCGGCTGCGACGCCACGTTGAAGCGGATGAACCGGAAATATGATTCCGCCTGGTATTATGAGAGCGTAACATTACTCCGGGAACACTTTGATCGACCCGGTATCACCACCGATCTCATTGTGGGCTTCCCCGGCGAGACGGAGGAGGAGTTCGACCAGACCCTGGACTTTGTACGCCGGTGCGCCTTCTCCGCCATGCACATCTTCCCCTACTCCCGCCGTACCGGCACCCCGGCGGCCGCCCTGCCCGGCCAGGTGCCCAAGGCGGAAAAGGAGGCGCGGGCCCGCCGGGCGGCGGCGGTGGCGGAGGAGCTGCGGGCGGCCTGGCTGGAGCGCTGGGTGGGGGAGACCCTGACCGTGCTCTTCGAGGAGGAGAAGGAGGGCCTCTGGCGTGGCCACGCCCCCAATTATACGGAGGTCTTTGCCCCGGGCGAGGGACTACATAATGTCATAAAAGAGGTAAAAATAACGGGAATTCATCGGGACGGACTGAAAGGAAGCGTGCTGGAATGAACCGGAGGCTGTTCCCCCTGGCCCTGAGCCTCGCCCTGCTGGCGGGGTGCGCCCCCGCGCCGGAACCCACACCCGAGCCCACACCCACCCCGGCCGCGGCGGTGGACTTCCACACCTTTCTGGACGCGGTCAACGAGAAGCGCCGGGCCGTCATCGAGGACGGGGAACCCCTGGATGTCTCCGCCTGGACGCCGGCCTTTGCCGACCAGAACACCACCTTCACAGATGGGGAGATGGAACTTTTGCTGACGCCCCATGGCCCGGAGGAGAACCTGACCATGGAGCAGGCCCGGGAGGACGTGGAGACCGCCTTCACCCTCCTGCGCACCACCTACGGGGCATACGAGTACTTCGGTGGCGACCAGGTCTTTGACGGCCTGCGGGAGGATGCCCTGGCCCGGCTGGAGGAGGCTGACCCCGGTCTCCCGCTGGCGGACGTGGTGGCGGAGGCCCTGTATACCGTGCTGTCCCCGGTGGTGCGGGACGGGCACTTTGCTGTTGGCCGCCGACACCTGATTGAGCCCTATGAACTCAACACCTACTATGTGCCCGGCGTGTATATCGACACCCCCGCCGGACTGAGCGAAGACTACATAAAGCCCACCATCGGCCCGGACGGGGCCATCACCTATGGCTTTTTCGCCATGAGCAAGGACGGGAGCGATTTGCCGGACACCCTGGGGGATCACGAATTGAACTGGGCACTGTGTGAGCCGGCGTCCTCCTATTCCTATTCCCGTGAGGTTTTTTACGAGGGCCAGTGTCAGGGGATCCCCATGCTGGAGTCCCGGCACATGTCCGCCAGTACGCCGGAGGGAGAGGCCCAGCTGGAGCGGTTCGCCTCCTGTGGCGGGGAGTACGCCGACGCGCCCCTGCTGGTCTTCGACGTGCGGGGGAACCCCGGTGGCAGCGACCGGTGGTTTATGGAGTGGTTCAAGGGGTGGACAGGGCAGTATGCAGAGCCCCGCCAGGCCGGCGGCCAGAGGTTCAGCCAGCTGCGCCGCCAGAATCCGATGCTGAGCTATCCGGAGGAGTGGATGGGCACATGGGATGTCTACTCTGATCCAGGCCGCTGGGTGGAGCGGGAGGGCTACACCTTTTTATTGACGGACGGCGGTACCGCCTCCTCCGGGGAGACTGTGGTGGAGCATCTGCACTCGGTGGAGAACACGCTGGTGGTGGGAATCCCAAGCGGCGGCTGCGCCCTGGTTCCCAATAACATGCACTTCTATCTGCCCAACACGGGGGTAGAGCTCTACTTCGGTACCGGTCTGTGTTTGATAGAGACGGACGAGAACCGGGACGGGGTGGGCTATCTCCCCGACCTGTGGGTCAACCCCGTCGAGGCCCCGGTGGCGGTGGCCCGGCTGTGCGGGTACTATGGCCTGAAGGAGCCGGTGTCGTAGGGGCCGCTGCCCTCAGCGGCCCGCCTCGCTCCGGTTCCGCAGGGCGCCGAGCTTTTCCTGCCAGGCGTCCAGCCGCTCCCGGGGGAGCAGACCGTTGATGAGCAGGGACATGGCCACCCCCACGCCGGTGTCCAGCATGCGGTTGAGAGAGTAAGCGATGTAGTCGTCCGGGCCGATGGAGAACAGCAGCAGGCAGAGCACCACCCCGCCGGGCTGTACGGCGCCGACCCAGAAGATCTGGGCCAGCAGAATCAGGACGACGATACCGCCGAAGAGCAGGGGCACCAGCAACAGGTGGCGTCCCCCGTCGGGATAGAAGACCAGGTAAATCCGGTAGAGCCCGATGCCGAGGAAACCGCCGATAACGGTGCCGAACAGGCGGTTTCCGCCGTGGAGCTTGGAGTGGTCCATATCCGCTCCCATTCCGAAGATGGCGCCGATACAGGCAAAGGCCGGATTGCGGTTCAGGAAAAAGTAAATCAGGGCGCAGAGCGAGGCGGAGAGGGCGGTTTTGAGGTTGCGCAGGCCGATATGGGGCAGCGGCCGGGCCGGGGTCTCCTTCATGGTATACACTCCCGTCGGGGGGATTCCCCCTTTTTCCATAAAGAATACCATAAAACAGGGGGATTTTCCAGACCGGCGTTAGAAACCGGCGGGTTTGCGTTCCGGCGCGGAATGTGGTATGCTGGGGAAAACCAACCGGAGGAGGAACGATATGAGCCGCGCGGACGAGCTGTTCATTGAAAATTGCAAGGAGATTCTGGCCCACGGGGTGTGGGACACGGAGCAGGAGGTGCGCCCCCGGTGGGCTGACGGCGCCCCCGCCCACACGGTGAAGAAATTCGGTATCGTCAACCGCTACGATCTGCGGGCGGAATTCCCGGTGCAGACCATCCGCAAAATGGCCTTCAAGAGCGCGGTGGACGAGCTTTTGTGGATCTGGCAGAAGAAGTCCAACAACATCCACGACCTGTCCAGCCACATCTGGGACGCCTGGGCGGACGAGAGCGGCTCCATCGGCAAGGCCTACGGCTACCAGTTGGGAGTCAAGCACCGCTACCCCGAGGGGGAGTTTGACCAGGTGGACCGGGTGCTCTACGATCTCAAGCACAACCCGGCCTCCCGGCGGATTCTCACCAGTCTCTACAACCACCACGATCTGAGCGAGATGGCCCTCTACCCCTGCGCCTGGTCGGTCACCTTCAACGTGTCGGGGCGCACCCTCAACGCCGTGCTCAACCAGCGCAGCCAGGACATGCTCACCGCCAACGGCTGGAACGTGATGCAGTACGCCATGCTGGTGCACTTCCTGGCCCGGGCGTCGGGGCTGGAGGCGGGGGAGCTGGTGCACGTCATCGCCGACGCCCACATCTATGACCGCCATGTGCCGGTGGTGGAGGAGCTCATCGCCCGGACGCCCTACGAGGCCCCGAGGCTGTGGCTGGACCCGGCGGTTACCGACTTCTACACCTTCACGAAGGACAGCGTCCGCCTGGAGGGCTACCGCTTCCACCCGCTGGAGCAGCCCATCCCCGTGGCGGTATAAGGAGGGAGCCCGATGAATTTGATCGCGGCGGTGGACTTGAACTGGGCCATCGGCAGGGGCGGGGATCAGCTCTGCTACATCCCGGCCGATTTGAAGCGCTTTCAGGCCCTCACCACCGGCCACCCGGTGATCCTGGGCCGCAAGACCCTGGCCACCTTCCCCGGCGGGCGGCCCCTGAAAAACCGGCGGAACCTGATCCTGTCCCGCGACCCCGCCTTCGCCCCCGAGGGGGCCGAGGTGTTCCGGTCGCTGGAGGCCCTGCGGGCGGCCGCCCCGGCGGATTCCTTCGTCATCGGGGGGGAGAGCGTCTACGCGGCCCTGCTGGACTGGTGCGACACGGCCTACATCACCAAAATCGGCCAGGCGTGGGAGGGGGCGGACGCCTTTTTCCCCGATCTGGGCGCCGGCCCGGACTGGGAGATGGCCGAGGAAGGGGAGCCCCAGGAGCACGCGGGCATCCCCTTCCGCTATGTGACCTACCGGAGGAGGAAGCCCCATGTATGTGGATGAAATTCGGGCCTATACGCCCCAAAATGAGCAGGAGGCGGCGGATCAGCGGCTGATTCTGGAGTACATCCGCCTGTTTCCGGACAACATTCTCACCCGGGACAACGAGATCGCCCACCTGTCCAGCTCCGGCTTTGTGGTCAATGCCGACGGCACCCGGGTGCTCATGGCCCACCACAATATTTACAGGGTGTGGGCCTGGACGGGCGGCCATGCGGATGGGGAGGGCGACCTGCTCTCCGTGGCCCTGCGGGAGGCCCGGGAGGAGACGGGGGTGGAGCATATCCGCCCCCTCAGCCCCGCCATCGCCTCCCTGGACATTCTGCCCGTATGGGGCCACGTGAAGCGCGGGAAGTGGGTGCCCTCCCATCAGCATCTCAATGTATCCTATCTGCTGGTGGCCGACGAGAGCGACGCCCTCCAGATCCGGGAGGGGGAGAACAGCCGGGTGGGCTGGCTTCCGGCGGAGCGCCTGCTGGAGTACACCAACGAGTGGCAGATGGACGGCGTGTACGCCAAGCTGTTGGCCCGGGCGAGGGAGCTGCTGCGGAACGCATAAGTGGATTGCGTGGACGTGCCCTCTTGAAAATATTGGGACAATGTGATATAGTAAGGATGCCAAGTGTGCCGGCACACTTCTGTCTTTTGCAAGCAAAAGACAATAACAACTGACAGCAGTGGAGCCGGGGCGCAATTTAAAAAAGGAGGAACAACATGAAACGGGCAAAAAAAGGATTGGCGGCAATTCTGTCTACATGTATGCTGCTGAGCCTGCTTCCTGCGGCTGCTTTTGCAGAGGGGGCTCCGGCAGCGGACACGCTGGAGGAAGCGGCACAGCCGACGACGGTGGAAAAGACACTGGCAGAAATGTTTGCGGACGCGCAGGATGGCGAGACCCTGAGGCTGGAACAGGACGTGACGGTTACGGGGCAGGAGGATGCCGACTATAAAAACAGCGGCACCGTTACCCTGGATTTGAACGGCCATACAATTACAGGTGATAACAAGAATATTGCCCTGAGAGCGATAGGAACCGAGGCGGGCAAAGGCACTTTAAAGATCACCAATGGTACAATTAAGACAAATAGTGGAACCTATTGTACCGTAGGTGCTAAAGATGCTGCCCTGGAACTGAGTGATATGCGGCTTGAAAATAGCACTGCCTATGGCTGTAGCGTCAAAGCATTTGCAGGCGGTACTATTGATTTAAAGAAGGTTTGCTCTACCTCCCAGACAGGAGGAGGTGTAGAGGCAGCCGGCGGTACAGTGAATATATACGATAGTACCTTTACACAGACCGGGTATTATGACCATAATAGCGTCAACCTGGCGGCCAGCGGTGGAACTGGCACGGTCAATGTGTACGGCGGCAGCTTTACCAGTGAGAACTATGGGCTTTACATTTTTAGTTCCGGCGGGACAATCAACGTATACGATGGCACATTTAAGACAGGAGAAGAGAAAGCGGTAGTAAAGGCTGATCTGGACTTAAATAGCTATCCGGCTGCAACGGCGAATATCAATATCTATGGCGGCGACTTCACCGGGAAGATTGACATTGCCGATAAAGAAGAGGTTCATGTGGAGATCACTGGCGGCACCTTTGCAGACACTGGCCTGACAAAGGAAGCGTTTTCTGCCTATACCGCAGAGGGAACAGTGGTAACCGAAGGCCCAGACGGTACGTTTACCGTAAACGAACTGGATGAAACAAATGGTGTGGCCGAGGTGGGCGGTAGGTACTACGCCAGCCTCCAGAAGGCGGTCGACAACGCCGGGAAGGGCGAGACGGTTACTCTGCTCCAGGATACGGCGGAGGATATCGTAATCCCCGAGGGAGCGGAGCTGACCCTCAATCTGAACGGAAAGACCTTGGCCAACCACGAGAACCACACGATTACCAACAAGGGCACTCTGACCATCACCGGCGACGGCACGGTGGACAACGTGACCCACGCCAGAGCGGCAATCCAGAATGAGCCCGGCGGCAATGTGGTGCTCAACGGAGGCGCGTATACCCGCAGTAAAGAGAACGGACAGAATGCCGAAGCCAGCGGCGGGAATTCCTATTACAACATCGTCAACCACGGCACCATGGAGATCAATAGTGGAGTTTCCGTCACGCAGAACGGCCAGTTCTCCAGCATGATTGAGAACGGCTGGTATAACGGAAGTCAGAATACGGGCAAGGAAAACTCCGTGCTGACCATCAACGGAGGCACCTTCTCCGGCGGCCTGAACACGATCAAGAACGACGACTATGGCGAGCTGGTCATCAATGACGGCACCTTTACCAGCATGTCCCAGGCAGCGTTCCTGAACTGGAATGTGGCCACTGTCAACGGCGGTACCTTCGATGCGGCGGGCGCCTCCAACGGCGTCATTCTGAACGGCTATATCGACGGCACCATGGATCAGGGCAAGCTGACCATCAACGGCGGTACCTTCAACGCCGGGGAAAAGACGGTAATCACCACAATGGGCGGTGGAACCCACAGCGGCGATATTGAGATCACCGGCGGCACGCTGAACGGCTCCATTGTCCTCACGGACAGCAGCGAGGGCGCCCGGCTGACCATTACCCAGAAGGCCAAGGTTACCGGAAACGTGACCAACAGCGGCAAGGCGGATGTGGCCATCACCAACGGCGCTACCGTGGACGGCCAGGTGTCCAACAGCGCCGACGGCACCATGAGCGTGGTCAACAGCACCATCGGCAGCGTGCCCGAGGGCACCACCGCAGAAACGATCGTCATTGTCAACAGCACTGTGGATGGAACTCTGACCACGAATACTGCCGAAAATGCGGCGGTGATGGTGGGCGGCAAGACCTATGAGACCTTGGGTGCGGCGATCACAGCGGCCAAAGCCGGGGACACCATCTACGTCCTGAAGGACATCCCAGAGGCGGCCGGCATTGCCGTGCCCTCTGGTAAGAACTTTACCATTGATTTTGGCGGCCACACCTATACCCTGAAGGACCCGGGAGCGGGCTCTGCCGGAACGGAGAGCAATGGATTCCAGTTCCTGAAGGATTCCACCATCACCCTCAAAAACGGCACCGTCCGTATTGCCGAGGGCACGACCTCCATCAAGCGCATCATTCAGAACTATGCAAACCTGACCCTGGAGGATATGCACTTCTTCGCCGAGCATCAGGCGGACGGCGAGGACTACGCGCTGAGCTTCAACAATGGCAGCATCATCTTCAAGGGAGATACGGATATCGTGACCACCAGCGACGAAGCCATTGCGTTTGATGTCTGTAAGTATAGTAGCTATCCTTCTACCAATGTCACCTTTGATGAGAGCTACACCGGCACCATCAACGGCAAGATCGTGTATGACAGCACCGACGCGGACACACACAAGCTGACCATTCAGGGCAACGGCACCTTCGGTGCCATTGAGGCGGCCAGCGGGGCCGCAGAGGCTGCAAAGAGCGGCATCGAGGTTACCAGCGGTCACTTTGCCAAGCCCGTCAACGAGGACTATTTGGCTGACAGCGTCAAGGCCCAGTTGGAGAGCGCCTCCAACCCCGAGGCTCCCTACAGCTACTATCCCAGCCTGGAGGCCGCCCAGGCCGCCGCCCAGCCGGGCGACACCATTACTGAGGTAAACGCCACGTCTGGCGAGAAGAAGTACACCGTTACCCTGGACTATGCCGACGGGGATACAAAGGACAGCGTCTACACGGTCACTGAGGGGACCGAGCTCACCCTGCCCACTCCCAGCCGCTCCGGCTACACCTTTGAGGGCTGGTATGACGGCAGCAGCCGGGTGAGCAGCCCCTACAAAGTGACGAAGGATGTTATCCTGACTGCGGAGTGGGACTACAACGGCAGCAGCTCCTCCTCTGGCTCGACCCGGTACACGGTGAGCGTGGAGGACACGGACAACGGCAGCGTGAAGGTGAGCCCCACCCGCGCCTCCAAGGGGAGCACGGTGACTGTCACCGTGAAGCCCGACGAGGGGTATGAGCTGGACAAGTTGACCGTCACCGACAAGAACGGCGATTCCGTCAAGCTCACCGACAAGGGCGACGGCAAGTACACCTTCAAAATGCCTGCCTCCAAGGTCACGGTGGAGGCCGTGTTCACGGCGGTGGAGCCGGAGGGCCTGCCCTTCACCGATGTAACGAGCGGCGACTGGTTCTATGACGCCGTGGCGTATGTGTACGACAAGGGGATGATGGAGGGGACCACGGACACCACCTTCGCCCCCACCATGAACCTGACCCGGAGCATGATCGCCCAGGTACTCTACAACCTGGAGGAGCGGCCGGAGGCACCCGGCGCGGCGGGCTTCCCCGACGTGGCGGCGGGCGCATGGTACGCCGACGCGGTGAACTGGGCGGCGGCCCGCGGCATCGTGAAGGGGTACGACACCGGCGCGTTTGGACCGGAGGACAGCGTGACCCGGGAGCAGCTCGCGGCGATTCTGTACCGCTACGCGCAGGCGAAGGGCTATGACACCACCCAGGGCGGGATGGCCGTGCGGGAGTTCAGCGACTCCGCCAGCATCTCCGACTGGGCGCAGACGGCCATGAGCTGGGCGGTCAATGCGCAGGTGCTCTCCGGCAAGGGGAACGGCGTCCTGGATCCCCAGGGCACCGCGACTCGCGCCGAGGTGGCCCAGATGCTGATGAACTTCGGCGAGCACGTGGGCTGAACACAGCCGGTCAAAAAGCAAAATCCCCCCGGAATCCCATTGGGATTCCGGGGGGATTTTATTGCTTCGCTTATTCGGCGTCCTCCTCCGATTCAGAGGGGGCCAGCTTGGTGACGGTGGCCCACTCTACCCGGCGGTCGGTCAGCTCCTCCACCCGGATGTGCAGGCCGTACAGCTCCACCTCGGGGTGGCTTCCGTCCTCCGGGATCACGTTGAGCTGGGCAAAGACCAGGCCGCCCAGAGTCTCGGACTCCTCGTCCTCGGGAAATTCCATGTCCAGGGCCTCCGCCACATCGTCCAGCTCCGCCGAGCCGGCAATGCGCCAGCGGTTGTCGCCCAGGGCGATGATCTCCTGATCCTCCTGGGGATCGAACTCGTCGTAGATGTTGCCCACAATCTCCTCCAGCAGATCCTCCATAGTCACGAGGCCGGCGGTGCCGCCGTACTCGTCCACCACAATGGACAGGTGGATCTTCCGGCTCTGCATGTCGCGGAAGAGCTTATCGGTGCGCACCGACTCGGGCACGAAATAGGCCGGGCGCAGCAGCTCCCGCACCGGGCGGGGGGAGGCTTTGCGGGCGTTGAGCAGCCAGTCGCGGGTGTTCAGGATGCCGATGATGTCGTCGGCGTCCTCCTCATACACCGGGAAACGGGACAGGCCGGAGGACTCGATGGTCTGCGCGATCTCCTCCGCCGTGTCGTCCACCCACAGCATCACCATGTCGGTGCGGTGGATCATCACGTCCCCGGCGGTCATGTTGTCAAATTCGAAGATGTTCTCGATCATCTCCTTCTCACCGGCCTGGATGGCGCCCTTCTCCTCACCGATGTCCACCATCATGCGGATGCCCTCCTCCGATACCTCATCGTCCTCCTCGTTGGGGTCGATATGTACCAGACGCAGCACGGCATTTGTGGAGACGGTCAGCAGCCAGATGAGCGGCCGCATGACGGCGGCCAGGAAGGCCACCACCCCGCAGGTGAAGCGGGCCACCTGCTCGCTCTTCTTCATGGCCACCCGCTTGGGTACCAGCTCGCCGAAGACCAGCGTGAAGAAGGAGAGGATAATGGTGATCAGGATAACGGACAGGGTGTGCACCGCGGCCTCGGCGGCGGCGGTCAGGGCATACTGGGCGGCGAACCACTGGGACAGGCGGCCGGCCAGGTTGTCGGCGGCGAAGGCGGAGCCCAGAAAGCCCGCCAGGGTGATGCCGATCTGAATGGTGGAGAGAAACCCGGTGGGCTGCTCCACGATGTGCAGGAGACGGGCGGCCTTTTTGTCGCCCTCCTCGGCCTGGTGGCGGATCACCGCCTCATTGAGGGAGATGACCGCGATTTCCGTGGCGGCAAAGTATGCGTTGATTGCGATGAGTATGACCTGGAGTAGAAGCTGAGGCCATAAAGGGGGCTGCAAGATGATTCCTCCTCTTTCTGAAACGACAGATTGCATGTGTTCCATGCGTTACAGAACTTAGTATATCATATTTATGAAAAAAATCCATAAGCATGCGGAAAAAAGTTGCGGCGCATGTTATAATAACCTGTACGCGTGAGAGGGGGAAACCGGGATGGAAACCAAGGAACGGACGGAGGGGCGGCTGCGGCGCTTGCTGGAGCAGCCGTGCACCTTCCTGAAATGGGTGCTGTTTGCCGGGGTGATCGGCCTGACGGCCGGCGGGGTCAGCACTGCCTTTTATTACGCGCTGAACGCCGTCACAGCCCTGCGGGAGGCCAACCCGTGGCTTCTGTGGCTCCTGCCCCTGGGGGGCGTGGCCATTGTTCTGCTCTACCGGATTTGCGGCATGGAGAAGGACCGGGGCACCAACTTCGTCCTGGTGGCTGTGCGGGAGAACCAGCCCCTGCGCCTGCGCACGGCGCCCCTCATCTTCGCCGCCACGGTGCTCACCCACCTGCTGGGCGGCTCCTCCGGCCGGGAGGGGGCCATCCTCCAGATCGGCGGCTCCCTCTCCTCCAAGATCGGACGGTGGATGCACCTGGACGACAAGGACAGCCGTATCATCACCATGTGCGGCATGTCCGCCGCCTTCTCCGCCATCTTCGGCACTCCGCTGACCGCCGCCATGTTCGCCATGGAGGTGACCAGTGTGGGCGTGCTCTACTACGCCGCCATCGTGCCCTGCGTCCTCTCCGCCATTATCGGCCTGTGGGTGGCCCAGCTCTGCGGCGTGCCGCCCACCGCCTTCTCCCTCCAGGGGGTGCCCAACCTTACCCCCGTCACCCTTCTCCAGTGCATCGGCATGGGGGGCCTCTTCGCCCTGCTTTCCATCCTGTTCTGCCGGATGATGCACGCCGCCCCCCGGCTGTACGACAAGTACCTCCCCAACCCCGTGGCGCGGGCCGCTGCGGGCGGGGCGCTGGTCATCGCGCTGACCTTCCTGGTGTGGCTGTGGAACCCGGGTACCTACGACTACAACGGGGCGGGCACGGCGGTGATCCACGCCGCCATCGGAGGGGAGGCCCGGCCCGAGGCGTTCCTGCTGAAGATGCTCTTTACCACCATTACCCTGGGGGCGGGCTTCAAGGGGGGCGAGATCGTCCCGGTGTTCTTTACCGGGGCCACCTTCGGCTGCACCGCCGCCCCCCTGCTGGGGCTGCACCCCTCCTTTGGAGCGGGGCTGGGCATGGTGTGCGTCTTCTGCGGCGTCACCAACTGCCCCATGACCTCCCTGCTGCTCTCCCTGGAGCTCTTCGCCGGGGACAGTCTGGGCATGTTCACCGGCCAGAGCCTGGGACTGTTCGCCGTGTGCATCGCCGTGTCCTACATGCTCTCCGGCTATTACGGCCTCTACAGCGAGCAGAAGATCGTCTACAGCAAGCTCCGGCCGGAGTACATCGACAAGAAGGCCAATGACGATGAGTAGGGGGCAGGAGCGTCAGCCTTTTGCAGACAGGCGGCCCAAGTCAATTCCCAGGGCCAGGGCATAATAGAAGCAGACCTCCCGATCCAGGGCCTTTTTCCGGACGCTCATGACTTGCCCGCCATCGCGGATGAGCTGGAGAGCCCGCTTGATTATCTGGCAGGCCGAACCGGTGAGCCGTAGGGCGCGGCATCCCTGACGCGCCGTTTCCCCTTGACAGAGCAAGGAAATCCACATAGAATGAACATCTTCGACAGGATGCGCCCCGCCCGACGACGGCCCAACAACAGCATGGAAGTAGGAAAGGAACCTTGAGCAACTATGAACATCTTTGATATCATGGGGCCCATTATGGTGGGGCCGTCGTCATCCCACACGGCGGGGGCGGCAAGGATCGGGTTTCTGACCCGCAGGCTGCTGGGGAGCACGCCCCGGCGGGCAGAGCTGCTGCTCCACGGCTCCTTCGCCGCCACCGGCACGGGCCACGGCACCGACCGGGCGCTGGTGGCCGGCCTGCTGGGGATGCGGCCGGACGACGCCCGGCTCCCCCGCTCCTTCGAGCTGGCGGAGGCGGCGGGGATGGAGCTGACCCTGGGGCGGACGGCCCTGCGGGGGGCCCACCCCAACACCGTGCTGCTCCGGGTGGAGGACGCGGCTGGGAAGCGGCTGGAGGTGACGGCCTCCTCCCTGGGGGGCGGCCGGGTGCAGGTGTGCGCCATCGACGGGCTGGAGGCCCGCTTCACCGGCGAGCTGCCCACCCTCATCATCCGCAACCAGGACCGGCCCGGCATGGTGGCGGAGGTCACCGGCGTGCTGTCCAAGCGGCAGGTGAATATCGCCACCATGCAGCTCTACCGGGATATGCGGGGCGGCCTGGCGGTGATGGTCATTGAGAGCGACCAGCCCATCTGGGCGGCGGCGGTGGAGGAGCTGCGGGCCTGCCCGGGCATCGAGCGGGTCACCTATCTGAACATGGAGGGGGAGGACTGACATGGCGTTTTCATCGGTGGAGGGGCTGCTCCAGGCGGCCGGGCAGGTCCCCCTGTGGCGGGCGGTGCTGGAGGACGACCTCCGGGAGCGGGGGGTGGACGAGGCACGCTCCTGGGGGCAGATGGCCGCCCTCTGGACGGCCATGAAGGCCCCAGTGGCGGAGTATGACCCCGCCGCCCGATCCCGCAGCGGCCTCACCGGCGGCGCGGGGGCCCGGCTGGAG
>NZ_CAXSQB010000071.1:0-14735 GCF_964239415.1 Clostridium sp. ATCC BAA-442
TCGGGGCGGGGGCCGCCCCCTCCTCCCCGCTCCGGGCGGGCTTCGCCACCCTGCCCCGGGCCGCTTTGGCCGCCTTGGGGGCCTCCGCCCCGAAGAGGCTCACCTGCCCCTTGAGGTCCTCCCGCTCGGCGGGGCTGAGCAGCTCAATCACACCGTAGGCCCCGTCGTACCCCGGGCGGCGCACCACCTGGCCCGCCCGCAGGCGGCGGATGCCCTCCGCCACGCAGGGCCCGGCCGCGGCCCGGATGTCCTCCACCGGCACCTCCCGGAGAATGGAGAACTCCGGCCCCAGGGCCGCCAGCATGGCCTCGTACTTGGCGCCCACCTTCTTGCCTGCGGCAGAGCCCCCCTCCGAGGCGGCGATCACCTCCGGCAAAGGTACCAGGCTCTCAAAGGGCCTGGCATCCGGGCGGATATAGCCCTCCGGCCGGTCCGCCAGCTGCTCCACCCGGTGGAGCACGCCGGTGGTCAGCCGCTTGCCGCACACCGGACACACCCCTCCGGCGGCCTCCGCCTCCACCGGAGAGAGGCACACCCCGCAGTTCCGGTGGCCGTCAAAGTAGTACTTGCCCTCCTCGGGGAAAAACTCAATGGTACCGTGAAAGCCCTCCCCGGTCTGGATGGCCCGGGCCAGCTCCGGGTAGGACAGTCCCGTGTCCAGCAGGTTGGCCTCCCGCCCCAGCTTGGACGGCGAGTGGGCGTCGGAGTTGGACACCAGGGTATACCCATCCAGGGCGGAACAGCGGCAGATCATTGTGGGATCAGAGGAGAGCCCGGTCTCCAGGGCGTGGATATGGCCGGTGAGATCGCCGAAGCACTCCCCGATGGTGTCAAAGCCGGAGAAGGCCCCGAACAGGGAAAAGTGGGGCGTCCAGATGTGAGCGGGGATGAACACCGCATCAGGGCAGGACTCCAGGGTGATCTCCAGCAGATCCCGGCAGTCCAGGCCCAGGATGGGCCGCCCGTCGGAGTGGAGGTTGCCAATGGCCTCCAGGCGGCGGGAGAGGATCTCCGCCGCCTCCAGATGGGGCAGGAGAATCAGGGAGTGAACCTTGCGCACCTTGCCGTTTTTCTTGTAGATGGAGCTGATCTCCCCGGTGATTACAAACCGGGGCGCGTCCGGCCCGGCCCCCTTCAGGGTATAGAGTCCCTCCTCCGCTTCGGCCAGCTTGTCCCGCAGCTCGGCCCGCCAGGCGGGGTGGGTGAAGTCGCCAGTGCCTACCAGGCCGATGCCCTTCCTTCTGGCCCAGGCATCCAGCGGCTCCGGCTCCAGCTCCTTGCTGGTGGCCCGGGAGTATTTGGAGTGGATATGCAGATCGGCGATATACATGCCGTTTCCTCCCCTTCGCGTTTTTTCCCCATTTTACCCCCTTTTCCCCGTGGACGCAAGCGGAAGGATGTGCTACACTGGAGCGGACAGGAGGGATTGCTGTGACACTGCTGAAGCAGTTTTTGGAGCTGGGACTGGACTGCTCCCCCATCGGCCTGGGGCCGGATACCAACCTGGGAGGCTATTTCTGTACGCCCAAGGGCATGACCATACTGGGCTGGACAGGAGGGGACGGCATTCACTTCGGCCGCATCCGCGGCTATGGGGACATGGTATTTGTCGTCGACCCCTTACCACCCGCCGGGGTGCAGTATGTCCGCCCCGTGGCAAACAGCTTCCGGGACTTTCTGCGCTTGCTTCTGGCCTGCGGCAACACCAATCCATTGAATTGGGTGGGGGACTTCCGTACGCGGGAGCAGTTCGACGCTACTCTCCGCGCCCCGGAAAACGCCGTCACACCGGATGCGCAGGCGGTGCTGGAGCGCATCGCCGCCGCCTTCCATCTCGCCCCCATGGAAGACCCCTTTTCCTATATCAAGGGCGTACAGGCGTCCTTTGACGGCGGCAAGCTGCGCTATACCAACGAGTATTATGATACGCTCGGGCTTCCCCGTCCGGACGGGAGTGAACCGCCCGCGTCTGAACATGAATTTGCGACTATTATCACATTTCTTCCGGTTGAAAGGGAGTGACCTCTATGGACACCATGAACGCTCTGGTCTGGAAGGGGGACGGCGCGCTCTCCCTGGAGCGGCGGCCCGTCCCCACCCTGCAAGGCCCCCGCGACGCCATTGTGCGGGTGACCCGCTCCACCATCTGCACCAGCGACCTGCACATACGCAGCGGCGCGGTACCCCGTGCCCGGCCCGGCGTGGTGCTGGGCCATGAGTTCGTCGGGGTGGTGGAGGCCGTGGGAAACGGGATTTCCAATCTCCGCCCCGGCGACCGGGTGGCCGCCTGCTGCGAGAGCTTCTGCGGCGACTGCTGGTTCTGCCGCCGGGGCTATGTCAACAACTGTGTCCACGGTGGCTGGGAGCTGGGCTGCCGCATCGACGGCTGTCAGGCCGAGTATGTCCGGGTACCCTTCGCCGACACCGGCCTCACCCCCATCCCGGACGCCCTCAGCGACGAAGACGCCCTCTTTGTGGGGGATATTCTGGCCAGCGGCTACTGGGGCGCGGAGCTGTGCACCTTCCAGCCCGGCGACACGGCGGTGGTGCTGGGCCTAGGGCCGGTGGGTCTGTGCGCGGCGGAGTGCGCCGCCCTGCTGGGCGCGGCCCACGTCATCGGCGTGGAGCCGGACCCCTGGCGGCGGCGGCTGGCACTGGAGCAGGGGCTGGTGGCGCTGGCCCTCGACCCCGCCGATCCCGAGCTGGAGTCCGCCGTGGCCGCCGCAACGGAGGGCCGGAGGGCCGACGGGGTGATCGAGTGCGCCGGCAGGCGGGACACCTTCCAGGCCGCCTGGCGGCTGGCCCGTCCCAACGGCACCGTGGCGCTGGTCGCCATGTATGAGGAAAACCAGACGCTCCCCCTGCCCGCCATGTATGGGAAGAATCTGGTCTTCAAGACCGGCGGCGTAGACGCCAGCCGCGGCCCGGAACTGGTGAGCCTGCTGGCCCAGGGGAAACTGCGGACGGATTTCCTCATCACCCACCGGGGGCCGCTGTCGGAGATCCTGGAGGGCTACCGAGTGTTTGGGGCCCACGAGGAGCACTGCCTCAAGTGGGTGGTCACGCCGGGATAATGCGCGCCGCGCGCAACACAGGGGCGGGCCGGAACATTCCGGCCCGCCCCTTTCTGTTCTTAGAACTGCTCCACCGTGATGTCCCCCCGGGGGACGTTTGCCCAGTCGAAGGAGGCCGCCAGCTCCGCCGGAGTCACCGGCTCCGGCCGGTCGGTCTGTCCAGCCCAGAAGGCCAGGCGGCCGGTCAGCTCCGCCGGGGTGAACCGCTCCCGCAGGGCGCCCATGTCCAGGTCGTGTTCCCGCTTGGACAGCCGCCGCCCGTCGGGGGCCAGCAGCAGGGGTACGTGGCAAAATTCCGGCGGCGTCAGGCCCAGCAGTCCATAGAGATAGAGCTGCCGGGGGGTGGAGTCCAGCAGATCCCGCCCCCGCACCACCTGGGTGATCCCCATGTCCCCGTCGTCACACACCACCGCCAACTGGTAGGCGTACACCCCGTCGGAGCGGCGGAGAATGAAGTCCCCGCAGTCGCGGAGCAGGTTTTCCCGGTACAGCCCCTGCAGGCCATCTGTAAAGGAAATCTCCTGGTCGGGCACGATCAAACGCCAGGCGGGACAGCGGGTCTGGCCCAGTCGGGTGCGCTCCTCTGCTGTCAAGTGTCTGCACTTGCCGGAGTAGACCGCCTGTCCGTCGGAGCGGTGGGGGGCGCTGGCCGCCAGGCGCTCCGCCCGGGTGCAGTAGCAGGGGTAGACCAGTCCCCGCTCCTCCAGCGCCCGGAAGGCGGCGGCGTACCGCGCCGTCCGCCCGCTCTGGAGGTAGGGGCCGTGGGGCCCGCCCTTCTGATAGCCCTCATCCCAGTCCAGCCCCAGCCAGCGGAGATCGTCGGCCAGCTGCTCGGCGTACGCCGCCCGGCAGCGGTCGGGGTCCAGATCCTCCATCCGCAGCACCATGACACCCCCGGCCCGCTGCACCGACAGCCACGCCAGCAGGGCGGAGAACACATTGCCCAGGTGCATCCGGCCGCTGGGGCTGGGGGCAAAGCGTCCCTGTACGATTCCCCCCACGCCTTACACCTTGCCCAGCTCTTGGTTGCGGCGGAAGGCGGCCTCCACCGCCTGGATGGCGGCGGAGCGGAAGCCCCGCTCCTCCAGGGCGGCCACCCCGGCGATGGTGGAGCCGCCGGGGGAGCACACCTCGTCCTTGAGCTGTCCGGGGTGCTTGCCGCTCTCCAGCACCATGGCCGCCGCGCCCAGCACCATCTGGGCGGCGTAGGTCACCGCCTGCCCCCGGGGCAGGCCCACCTTTACGCCGCCGTCGGCCAGGGCCTCGATGAAGGGGTAGACGAAGGCGGGGCCGCAGCCCGCCACCGCCGAAAAGGCGTCCATCTGCCCCTCGGCGATGCGCTCCACCCGCCCGGCGGGGGCCAGAAGGGCCTCCACTCCGGCCAGATACTCCTCCGCCGTGCCCGCCTCGGCACACAGGGCCAGCATTCCCTTTCCGATGGCGGCGGGGGTGTTGGGCATGACCCGCAGGAGGGCGGGCCGCCCCTGCGCCCCCGCCAGCCAACCCCGCAGGGTCTCACAGGTCAGGCCGGCGGCGATGGACACCACCGCCTGCCCCTCCCCCAGGGCGGGGGCCAGCTCGGAGAGCACCCCCTCCATCATCTGGGGCTTGACGCACAGAAAGACATATTCCGCCTGGGCGGCCGCCGCCCGGTTGTCCTGGGCCACGGCGCACCCCAGCTCCGCCGCCAGGGCCTCCGCTTTGGCCCGGGTGCGGTTGGCGATGACCACCTGCTCCGCCCCCACGGCCCGGCACGCCGCCCGAATCAGAGGCGCGCCCATGTTTCCCGTTCCGATAAATGCCGCTTTTTTCATCCTGCTCCGCCTTTCTGCATAGTCCGAAATCAATGCTTCCTTTTCCGCCCGCCGGTACTTTTTGATGGCCGCCTCCCGCCGGAGGGCCGCCCCCTGGTCGGGGCACTCCTCCCGGTAGACCACCGCCAGCGGCCCCCGGCCCCGGGTATACTTGGCCCCCCTTCCCCGGCGGTGGGCCGCCAGACGCCGCTCCACATCGGCGGCGGTGCCGGTGTAGAGGGTTCCGTCCCCGCAGCGGAGGATATAAACCCACCAGCTCATGGCCTCACCACTCCGGCCGCAGCTCGGGCAACAGCTCCAGCTCCCGGAACACCGCCGCCACGGCGCCCTCGTACTCGTCGGTGTCCCGTGCCTTCCGGATGGCCTTGGCGTGCCGCTGGCTGTCCCCGAACAGGTGGATGAGGTAGAACCAGACCTCCTTCATCCGCAGCATGGCGTTGCGGCGGCTGCCGAAGGCCTCGGCGTAGCCCTCATATACCTGGTCGTGAAAGGCCCGCAGCTCCTCCCGGCCCGCCGCCGGGCCGCCCTCGGCCTTCCGGGCCAGGGCGGGGTCGCCCGCCAGTCCCCGGCCCAGCATAATCCGCTCCGCCGCCGGGAACTCCGCCTGAAAGGCCTCCAGCGCCGGGACGGTATAGAGATCCCCATTGTAGCACACCGGGAAGGGGCTGTCCGCCAGCGCCCGGGCAAAATAGGCCCGGCGGGGGGTGTTTTTATACATGTCCTTCTGCACCCGGGGGTGGACAATCAGCTCCGCCAGGGGATAGCGCTGGAACAGCGCCAGCAGGGGGCCGAACTCCTCCGGCTCCCGCAGACCCAGCCGGGTCTTGATGGAGACGGCGCAGGGGGCGGCGTCAAAGACCGTGTCCAGGAACCGCTCCAGTTCCTCTGGCAGCCCCAGAAAGCCGGAGCCCTTGCCCTTGGCCACCACCGTGCCGGAGGGGCAGCCCAGATTCAGGTTGATCTCCGGGTAACCCATGGCCGCCAGCTCCCCCGCCGCCCACAGGAAGTCCTCCGCCCTCCGCACCAGCAGCTGGGGCACGGCGGTCAGCCCCCCATTGTGCTCGGGCAGAATCTCCCGCAGCTCCCGTTTGGTGAAGCGGTGATCCTGGGTGGGGGTGATGAAGGGGATAAAATAGCGGTCCACGCCGCCGAACCAGCGGCAATGGGCCTGCCGGTACAGGGCTCCGGTGAGTCCCTCCATAGGGGCGAATGCAATCTTCACGGCTCTTGTCCACTCCTCACGCGCAGGGCGGCAGGGGGCGGGGCGGAGCGGCCTGCCGCCCCGCCTCCCAGTGCTGCTTATCTGGAAAAATTGTAGCCTATTTTGCCCTATTCTGTCAAGGGTGCGGCGTTTTGCCCCCCATCTCCCCCAAGTGCAAAAATTTGGGTTGACAACGGGAGGCAGGCGTGTTATTGTTTGTTATGCGGTTAGTAATTGCTAACCGTCATTCTCGGGCTTTAAATTAGCTATAACTAACCTAGAGAGGAGCCACACATATGACCTTTGAAGAGGCGCTGATCGAGCACTGCTCCCCCACTCTGGCCGGGGTAAAGCCCGCCAGCCTGTTCCGCTTCTGCCCGAGGGACAGCGCCCTTTTCGTGCGCCGGTTCCTTGCGCTCCGGCAGCAGTTCGCCGCCCGTGGACTGCGGCTGGTCATCCTCAAGGGCTGCCGCCGCACGGGCTCCTACCTGCTCTACCTGTACCGGGAGCGGGATTTGGCGGAGGTGCTGGGCCGCAGAGAACACCGGGATTTTCTGCGCGCTATGGGCTACACCCCGTGGGAGGCGCCCGGCGACTGCCTGCGGCAGCTGGCCGCCCGCCTCTGTCTGGAGGAGGAATTCCCCCACGAGATCGGCGTCTTTCTGGGCTATCCTCTGGATGATGTCAAGGGATTCATCCGCCATAAGGGCAGGGACTACACCTTCTGCGGCTGCTGGAAGTGCTATGGCGATCCCCAGGCGGCCCGCCGGCGCTTCGAGCGCTACCGCCGCTGTACCGCGGTCCTTCGCCGCCGGTATGCGGAGGGAACCCCGATCACCCAGCTCATCGTGGCTGCTTGATACAATACGTACTTTCATTCAGAACGGTATTCAGAAAGGATGGTTTAATCATGGGTAAGATCGCAATCGTTTACTGGAGCGGCACCGGCAACACCGAGGCCATGGCCAATTTTGTGGCGGAGGGCGCGGGCGGCCAGGCCGACCTGTTCACCCCCGGCGAGTTCAGCGCCGATTTGATTTCCAGCTACAGCGCGCTGGCCTTCGGCTGCCCGTCTATGGGCGCCGAGCAGTTGGAAGAGGCCGAATTTGAGCCCATGTTCGAGGCGGTAAAGCCCCGCCTGAGCGGCAAAACCATCGGCCTGTTCGGCTCTTACGGCTGGGGAGACGGCGAGTGGATGCGCACCTGGGCCGAGGACTGCGAGAGCGCCGGCTGCAACCTGGTCTCCGAGCCCGTGATCTGCAACGAGGCCCCGGACGACGCCGCTGCCGAGAGCTGCCGTGCGCTGGGCGGCGCGCTGGCCGCGGTATAAGTACATACAAAACGGCCGGTGACGCGTGTCACCGGCCGTTTTATTGTCTGACGTTCCTACCCTTCCATTTCGGGCAGCTTTCCCCCCAAGGCGTGCTCCTTCATCTTCTGAAAGGTCTCTTCGCTCAGGTCGTGCTCCACCTTGCAGGCGTCCGCCGCAGCCACCTCCGGGTCGACGCCCAGCCGGATGAAAAACTGGGTCAGCAGCTTGTGCCGCTCATAAATACGCCGCGCAATCTCCTCCCCCGAGGGCAGCAGGGAGATAAAGCCGTCCTTGTCCATCTCGATGTACCCGCTCTCGCGGAGTTTTTTCATGGCAACACTGACACTCGGCTTGGAAAAGTGCAGTTCATTGGCAATGTCGATGGAGCGGACCAGCCCATGGCGCTCATGCAGGCTGAGAATGGCCTCCAGATAGTTTTCTGCGGACTCATAAATGTTCATAAGTCTTTCCTTTCTGCAGCAGTTCCTTTGCTACAGATTAACACAATCCATGTGTTTTTACAAGGAGTTTCACAAAAAGGGCATCGGTCAGCTCAACTCAAACATGCCACGGTAGAGCTGATAGTATTCGCCCTTCTGCGCCAGCAGGGCCTCGTGGCTGCCCCGCTCTACGATCTGGCCGTGCTCCAGCACCATGATCGCGTCGGCGTTGCGCACCGTGGACAGGCGGTGGGCAATGACAAAGACGGTACGCCCCTCCATGAGCTGGTCCATCCCCTTCTCGATAAGGGCCTCGGTACGGGTGTCGATGGAGGAGGTGGCCTCGTCGAGAATCAGGACCGGGGGATCGGCCACGGCGGCCCGGGCGATGGCCAGAAGCTGCCGCTGGCCCTGGGACAGATTGGCGCCGTCGGAGGTCACCATGGTCTCATAGCCCTGGGGCAATCGGCGGATGAAGGAGTCCGCGTTGGCGATGCGGGCGGCCCGCTCGATCTCCTTCTGAGTGGCATCCAGCTTGCCGAAGCGGATGTTGTCGGCAATGGTGCCCGTAAACAGGTGGGTATCCTGAAGGACGATGCCCAGGGAGCGGCGGAGGCTGTCCTTTTTGATGTCCCGCACGTCTATGCCGTCGTAGGTGACGCCGCCCCCCTGCACCTCGTAAAAGCGGTTGATGAGGTTGGTGATGGTGGTCTTGCCCGCGCCGGTGGAGCCCACGAAGGCGATCTTTTGGCCCGGCTCGGCGTAGAGGCTGATCCCCTTCAGGATGGGCTGCCCCGCCTCATAGCCGAAGTCCACCTTCTGAAAGCGCACATCCCCCCGCAGGGGCGCCAGGCTGCCGTCCGGCCTGCGCCACGCCCAGCGGCCGGTTTTTTCGGCGCAGGCGGTCATGGTTCCGCCCTCCTCCTTCACGTTGACCAGCTCCACCTGCCCCTCGTCGGTCTCAGGCGGCTGCTCCAGCACCTCAAAGACCCGCTCCGCTCCGGCCAGCGCGGCCAGCAGGAAGTTGCTCTGCTGGGTCATCTGGTTGATGGGCATGGCCGCCTGCCGGACAAAGACCAGATAGCTGGCCAGGCTGCCCACGTCGGTCATGCCCTTCAGCGCCATGATGCCGCCCAGCACCGCCACAAGGGCGTAATTGACGTAGGAGATGCTGACCACCGCCGGAATCATGGTGGCCGCATAGCTCTGCGCGCCGGTGCCCGCTTTCCGCAGGGCCTCGTTCTTCTCCCGGAACGCCCGCAGGCTTTCCTCCTCGTGGTTGAACACCTTGACCACCTTCTGCCCGGCCATCATCTCCTCGATATAGCCGTCCAGCTCCCCCAGGCAGTCCTGCTGCTTCTTGTAATAGGCCTTGCTCCGCCTCCCACTGAAGCGGACGTAGAGGAACATGAGGACATAAAACACCGCCACGACGAGGGTAAGCTGCCAATTGAGCAGAAACAGCATGGTGAAGGTGCCCACCACCTGGATCGTACTCTGGATGAGCATGGCAAAGCTGTTGTTGAGCGCCTCAGAGATCGTGTCCACGTCGTTGGTGAAGTAGCTCATCACATCGCCGTGGCGCTGGGTGTCAAAAAAGCGGAGGGGCAGGGTTTGGATGTGGGCGAACAGATCCCGCCGGATGTCGTAGAGCACCTTCTGGGCCGCCTTCACCATGATTTGGGTATAGCCCAACGCAGAGAGCACCCCTGCGCCGTAGATGGCGGCAGTGACCGCCACGCCCAGCACCAGGGTGTTGAGGCTGCCGGCCGCCAGACTGTTGACCACCGGCCGGATCATATAGGTGCCAAGAAGGTTAGCCAGGGCGCTGAGGGCCACCAGCACCGCCACGGCCAGGAACAGCAGCTTGTGCCGTCCCAGGTAGGACAGCAGGGTGCGCAGCGTGTGGCCCAGGTCCTTGGGTTTTTTAGCACTCAGTTGCCGGGACGCCATGGTCCTCCCCCCCTTTCATCTGAGATGCGTAGATCTCCTGGTAGATGGGATCGCCCGCCAGCAGGCTCTCGTGGGTGCCCACCGCATGCACCCGGCCGTCCTCCAGGATGACGATCTGGTCGGTGTGCATCACGGAGGTGATGCGCTGGGCGATGATGAGCTTGGTCACATCCCTCAGCTCTGCCAGAGCGGTGCGGATCTTCCCCTCAGTGGCGGTGTCCACGGCGCTGGTGGAGTCGTCGAAGATCAGGATTTTCGGCCGCTTGAGCAGGGTACGGGCGATGCACAGCCGCTGCTTCTGCCCGCCGGAGACGTTCACGCCTCCCTGGCCCAGGTCGGTGTCCAGGCCCTTTGGCATCCGCTCCAGAAATTCGGCGGCGCAGGCCCCCCGACAGGCCGCCCACAGCTCCTCGTCGCTCGCGTCCGGTTTCCCCCACCTCAGATTCTCCCGCACGGTGCCGGAGAAGAGAACGTTCTTCTGGAGCACGATGCCCACCGCGTCCCGCAGAGCCCGGAGATCGTACTCCCGCACATCCCGGCCGCCCACCCGGACTGTCCCCTCGGTGGCGTCGTACAGCCTGGGAATGAGCTGCACCAGGGTAGTCTTGGCCGAGCCAGTACCGCCCAGGATGCCCACCGTCTGCCCTGCCGGGATATGGAGCTCCACGCCGGAGAGGGCGTACTCCCGGGCGCCGCTGTGGTATTTGAAGGAGACCCCTTCAAACTCCACGCTGCCGTCGGGCACCTCCTCCACCGCATCCTCCGGCGAATCCAGCACAATATTCTCGTCCAGCACCTCGCTGATGCGGCGGGCGCTGGCCAGGGAACGGGTGAGCAGCAGGAACACGTTGGAAATGAGCATCATGGAGTTCATCACCTGGAGCACATAGCTGAGAAAGCCAGTGAGCTGCCCCACCTGGAGGCCGCTATTGAGCACCATGTTTCCGCCGAGCCACATGATGAGCACAACGGCGGTATACATGACCAGTTGGAACACCGGCAGGTTGAGCACGGCGAGGCGGAAGGTCCGCTGGCTGGTCTCCATGAGCTCAGAGTTGACCCCCTGAAACTTCTCCTCCTCGTACTCCCCGCGGACAAACGCCTTGACCGCCCGGATGGCGGTGAGGCCCTCCTGCACCACGTTGTTCAGCCGGTCCACCGCCTTCTGGAGCCGACCGTACATGGGGGCCACCCGGCGCACTATGACAAAGAGGACGCCCCCCAGAACCGGCGCACACACCAGAAACACCAGGGCCAGCCTGGGATTCATCCAGAAGGAGAGGCCCACGCCCATGACCAGCATGACGGGACTGCGCACCAGTGGGCGGTAACCGCCATTGACCGTGTTCTGGAGCACGGTCACATCGGTGGTCATGCGGGTTACCAGTGAGGAGGTCTCAAATTTGTCCAGGTTGGAAAAGGCATATTTCTGCACCCGCTCAAACTGGGCCTCACGAATGTTGGCGCCCCAGCCATAGGCGGCCCGGGCGGTAAAGCGGGCGTACAGCAGCCCCGTGGCCAGGGCCAGCAGGGCGCAGACGCCCATCTGAATTCCCCTCTGGAGGATCACCGCCACATCCCGGTTGGCCACTCCCACGTCGATGATGTCCGCCATGAGGACGGGGATCACCATTTCAAATGCAGTCTCTAGGATGATCATCACCGCCGCGATCAGCAGATCCCGCCGGTACGGCCCCAGATAGCCCAGCAGCCGCCTCAACTCCCTCATTCCGTTCCCTCCTCCCGCTCTGCCCGAAGATTCCGGTAGGCCCGGGACAGGTAATCGGCAAACTGCCGCCGTTCTTCCGGGTTGAAGCCGCTCAGCATGGCCTCCTCCATGACCCGGCAGCGCCTCTGCCAGTCCAGGTTGATCTGCCTGCCCGCCTCGGTCAGCTCCACCACGTCTCTCCGGCGGCTCTGCCCATCCGCCCTCCGGGTCACAAAGCCGCTCTTTTGCAGGCAGTCCAGCATCCGGCACACCGCAGCGGGGTCAATCTCAAAGTAGTCCGCCAGTTCCCGCTGACGGCAGGGCCCCCGGTTCATCAGGTAGTTCAGCAGCTTGGGCTGCCCAGGCCCCAGCCCCAGCTCGCCCAGGCTGGGCCTCAGGAAGTTGCGCTGGGCGTGAAACGCCCGGTACAGCAGCATATGGAAGGTTCGCTCCACGTTCCGCCGCCCCCTTTCTTGATATATCAATAATTGATATATCAATTATATAAAGTTCTCCCCGATTGTCAAGGCTTCATTTGTTCCCTGCAAATTTTCCCTGGGTAGCCGCACCTCCACTGGTACATGCTATGCGGGAGGTGATTTCATGCGTCCGGTCTATACGGATCTCTACGCGCTCTTCCGCCGCGATCCCGGCGCGGAGGAATATTTCAATCAGCTCCCCGCCTATGTGCAGGACCAGCTCAGCGCCCGCTGCCGGGCCGTAGACTCTCTGGAGCGTCTGCACGCCTATGCCGATCAGTTCCAGGCCAAGGGTTCTCCGGAGCTGGTGGAGGAGATCGGCGGAAAGGCCTTTCTCCCTCCGCCGTTCCGCCCGTGAGCGGTATATGGCGGGGTGATCTCCCCGCCAAAACAAGCAAAATGCCTGCTGCTTTCGCAACAGGCATTTCAAAAGGCTTATTTCCGCTTGGCCAGCTCCTTCCAAACGGCCTGGGCGATCACTTCCTGCCCCTCAGGGGAACGGAGCACCTCCAGCACCATGGCGCGGAACTGCTCCCTGGCCTGTCGGCCCCCGAACAGGGCGTCCAGCATGGTGGCCCCCTGGGAGGGCGCCTCCGCTTTCATCTTCTTTGGGGCCGGGGCGGGCCGGTAGACCGGCTCCTCGTCTGCCCCGGAGTACCCCTCACTCATCCAGTCCTCCTGCCGGGTACGGTCGTTGCTCTCCCCCCGGAGGTAAAACAGGGACACGCCGAAATAGGAGGCCAGCTTTTCCTGCTGCTCCTTCGTAGGGGTCTGGCGGCCCGTTTCAAACTTCTCAAAGGCGTTTTTGGGAAATCCCAGCTCCAGAGAGGCGGGCACCCGTGCCAGGCCGGCCTCGGTGCGCAGCGCCTCGATCCTCTGTGCCATTGTCACCATGGTTAACTCCTTCTTTCCTGTATTGGATTATTTACTTATTATACCGCCCCGGCAGGCGGGCCGCAAGCCTTGACATATGCTCCGCCCGGTGGTATCCTAGCTTCATACCAAGGAGGTGTGTGGATGTCCGTATAAGCGATTCGCCGTTTTGCGGCGCAGCCTGGAGAGGGGCGGAGGCCTCTCTGTTTGTGTTGCCCAAACCGGAGAACTGCGGTACGGACCGCCCCATGCGCCCCTGTCCTTATGGGGGATTTTCCGCTCGCGGGGAGGTGCCCGCGCCTTTGGCGCGCCGGTTCTCCGCGGGCGTTTTTTGTCACCTGGAAAGGAGTATCAGAACGGATGAACCGTGATTCTGTGCGCGGCGCCTGAGCGAAGGCTTCGGCGCCGTATCCCACCCGCTGGTAGCCTTTGCTCATTCCAAATGATTCCATCGAGTTTGGAGGAGCACCATGCGCTATCAAAACGCAGCCGAGCTGCTGCCCGCCGAGCTGCTGGAGGCCCTGCAGGGCTATCTGGACGGCGGTTATCTGTATATCCCCCGGCGGGCGGAGCACCGCCGGGCGTGGGGAGAGCGCACCCGGCGGAAGGAGGAGACCCTGGCCCGCAACCGGGCCATTTTCCGGGACTACACCGCCGGTCTGGGCGTGGACGAGCTGTCCGCCCGCTATTTTCTCGCCCCAAAGAGCATCCAGCGGATTCTCACCCTGGGCCGCCGGGGCCTGCTGGAGCCATAGTCCTGCGCCGGAGCGAAGCACGCTCCGGCGCAGCTTTTTTGCGGTACCGTCTTTGCGGTTGCCTCCGCACGGCCCGCTCTGCTACAATGGGCGCGAAAGCGAGGCAAGATACCCATGAACCAATCCAACCTTCTCACCGTCCGCGTGGCGGGCGTCATGAACCGGCAGGCCGTCGTGCTCCACGTGGGCCGCACCCTCCCCTGCCTGCTATCCGGCCGGCTGCTCCGGCAGAAAGATAGCCTGGCCGTGGGCGACCGGGCCGAGGCGGAGGTCCTGGGCGGCGGCCAGTACCGTCTGACGCGCGTTCTCCCCCGGACCAGCGCCCTGCGCCGCCCCAGCCGCCGCGGCTCCGGGGACGCCCTTCTGGCCGCTAACGCGGATTTTGTGCTGGCCGTGTGCGCGGCCCCCTCCCTGCTTCGCGCCTTCACCCTCCCGGAGTGGGCGCTGGAGGCCGCCCGGGCGGCGGGCCTGCCCGCCGGGCTCTTTGTAAGCCACTGGGACCGGCTGGCCCCGGAGGAGGGAGAGGCCCTGGCCCGCCGGCTGGAGCCGCTCCGGGCGGAGCTGGACGGCCTGGCCTGGGGCTCCGCCCTGGAGCCTCCCGCCGGGCTTCTCCCCGCCCTGCGTGGAAAAGCTGTGGCCGTGCTGGGCGGCCCGGGGTGCGGCAAGACCGCCCTGATCCAGCGTCTGGCCGGGGTGCAGGCCCCCCTCCGCCCCACCACTGCCGCCTCTCTCTCCCAGGGGCCGGACGGCACCCTCTGGCTGGACACCCCCGGCTTCCGGGGCGCGTCCCCCGCCGCCAAGCCCGCCCCGGACTACCGCCGCCAGCCCTGCGGGGAGTCCTTCTCCTGCAAGGCCTGCGGCGCGCTGGTCACCCCAGAGGGGCCCGCCAGCCGGCACCGCAACCACTGCCCCCACTGTCTGTCCAGCCTCCACGTGGACGAGGAGCCCGGCGACCGGGCCTGTACCTGCCGGGGGATTATGGAGCCGGTGGGCGTGTGGGTGCGCAAGGGGGGTGAGTGGGCGCTCATCCACCGCTGCCGCGCCTGCGGGGCCCTCCGCTCCAACCGGATCGCGGCGGATGACAACCCGGCCCTCCTCCTCTCCATCGCCCTGCGCCCCCTGGCCC
>NZ_CAXSQB010000072.1:0-12060 GCF_964239415.1 Clostridium sp. ATCC BAA-442
GCCCCCACCCAGACCGGCTCCCTGGAGGGCACCACCCTGAAGGTGGGCGCCTCTCCCGCTCCCCACGCCGAGATCCTGGCCGTGGTGAAGGAACTGCTGGCGGAGGAGGGAATCAACCTGGAGATCGTGGAGTTTACCGACTACATTCAGCCCAACACCGCGGTGGAGAACGGCAGCATTGACGCCAACTACTTCCAGCACATCACCTATCTGAACAACTTCAACACCGAGAACGGCACCCACCTGGTGAGCGTGGCAGACGTACACTACGAGCCCTTCGGCATCTACGCCGGCAAGACCGCCAGCCTGGAGGAGCTCCAGGACGGCGCGCAGATCGGCGTGCCCAACGACCCCACCAACGGCGGCCGCGCCCTGCTGCTCCTCCAGGAGCAGGGCCTCATCACGCTGAAGGAGGATGTGGGCCTGGAGCCCACCAAGCTGGACATCGCGGAGAACCCCCACAACTATGAGATCGTGGAGATGGAGGCCGCCCAGCTCCCCCGCTCCCTGGGCAGCCTGGACATTGCCGTCATCAACGGCAACTACGCCATCCAGGCCGATCTGAAGGTGGCCGACGCCCTGGCGATTGAGTCCGCCGAGGGCACCGCCGGCACCGCTTATGTCAATGTGCTGGCCGTCAAGGAGGGCCGGGAGAGCGACCCCGCCATCCAGGCTCTGGCAAAGGCCCTGTGCAGCGACGAGGTCAAGGCGTTCATTGACGAGACCTATGCCGGCGCCGTGCAGGCGGTGTTCTAAGGTCCTGTCCACACAGCCGCCCCGATTGGGGGCCCGTCTCATCCGACTAAAATCCTATTGATTTTGTAGGAATTTGGTGGTATACTGCTGAATAGAATCTAAATTATGAGGGAGGTATTACCTATGCAGATTGCAAATACACTGCCCGAGCTGATCGGGAACACCCCCCTGCTTCGGCTGGAGCGGTTTGCCCCCGGGGCAGGGGTGCTGGCCAAGCTGGAGAGCTTTAACCCCCTGTCCTCCGCCAAGGACCGGGCAGGCCTTTACATGATTTTGGACGCCGAGGAGAGGGGCCTGCTCCAGCCCGGCGCGGTGATTGTGGAGCCCACCAGCGGCAACACCGGCGTGGCCCTGGCCTACATCGGCCGCCAGCGGGGCTACCGGGTGGTGCTCACCATGCCGGAGACCATGAGTCAGGAGCGGCGCAGCCTGCTGGCCGCTCTGGGGGCGGAGCTGGTGCTCACCGAAGGAGCCCGGGGTATGGGCGGCGCCATTGAGCGGGCGAAGGAGCTGCTGGAGAGCACCCCAGGCGCGTGGATGCCCGACCAGTTCAACAACCCCGCCAACGCCCGCGCCCACTACGAGACCACCGGTCCCGAGCTGTGGCGGGACACCGACGGCGGCGTGGACGTGCTGGTGGCGGGAGTGGGTTCCGGCGGCACCATCACTGGCGCGGGCCGCTATCTGAAGGAGCAGAACCCCGCCATCCGCGTGGTGGCGGTGGAGCCGGCTGAGTCCCCCGTCCTCTCCGGCGGCCGGCCGGGGCCCCATAAGATCCAGGGCATCGGCGCGGGCTTCGTCCCCGGCACCCTGGACATGGGGGTGGTGGACGAGGTGGTGGCCGTCACCGGCGACGAGGCCTATGCCGCCGCCCGGGAGCTGGCCCGTACCGAGGGGGTGTTGGCCGGGGTGTCCTCCGGCGCGGCGGCCCACGCGGCCCGCATCCTGGCCCAGCGGCCGGACATGCGGGGCAAGACCATCGCGGTGGTGCTCCCCGATACTGGCGAGCGCTACCTCTCTACAGGGCTGTTTGCGTGAATAGAGCGCGGTGGACACAATCGGCAGCATGGCTCCGGCCGCAGGCGTTTTGCCTGTGGCCGGAGCCATATTATGTATGGAGCTGGGCCTCCAGGGCGGCACGGTCGGGGATCAGATAGTGCTGGCGCGTCTTTTTCAGCAGGCCCTCCCGGCTCAGGCTTTGAAAGCACTGGGACACCACCACCCGGGAGATGCCCAGAAAATCGGCCACCTCCTGGTGGGTCAGCCGGATAGTGAGGCGGACCCCCGCCCCCTCCTCTGTACCGTATGGCTCTGACACGGAGAGCAGGAACTGAATGACACGCCCCCGCACGCTTAGAAAGCTGTCGCGGATCAGCATGCGGCCAAGCACCTGGCTCTTCCGGGCGGAGATCTGGAACAGCTTCAGTGCCAGGGCGGGAGAGGCCTCGGCCCGCCGTTTGAACACCTCCGCCGGGATGCGGAAAATCTGACACGCAGTGACTGCGACGGCCCGGTATTCCCGCGGGCCGCCGAACAGGCACTCGTCCTCTCCCACGGGAATCCCCTCAAAGAGCAGGCAGAGCACCCGCTTTTTCCCGCTGCTGTGGATGCACTCCACCCGGATCTGCCCTGTTTGCAGAAAAATCACCTCGCGGGCCGGGTCGCCCTGCTGATAGAACACCGTGCCCGCCGGGACGGTTTCCCGGCGAAAGCCCTCCGTGAGCTCGTCCCACACCGTATCCCACCGCTCGCTCCCCAGCGAGGGAAGCTGCTGTGGAATCCACTGCTTTTGCCAGGGTGTTTCTGTTTCCAATGGAAGGTCTCTCCTCTCCCGCCGCACTTGAGCGGACCCCCAGGGGCCGCCGGCTCCTTTATTTTCTCAGAATTTCGGCAAAATGTAAAGCTGTTAACAGAAAAGAGGGGTAAATTATTGTAATATATGAACAGGTACATCTGCCTATGCAGCCTGCAAGCACTGTCTCAAACATCAAAAGGGAGGAATGTTACAAGTGAACGGAAAGAACCTGCGCAAGCTGTGCGCAGCGGGACTGAGCCTGTCCATGCTGGCGGGAATGGTGCCCGCGCTGGCGGCCGGACCGGCGGAGACGGCCGACAGCATCTACATCAACGGCAACATCTATACCGTGGATGAGAGCTTTTCCACCGCCACCGCCATGGCGGTGAAGGACGACCGCATCCTGTATGTGGGCGACCGGGCCGGCGCAGAGGCCTATATAGGCGCAGACACGCAGATCACGGATCTGGGCGGCAAGACCGTGTTGCCCGGTCTCATCGAGGGCCACATGCACATCAACAATCTGGGCGAGAACCAGTTGAAGATCGACGCCTACTGGAAGAGCAAGGAGGCCATTCTGGAGCTGGTGCGCCAGGAGGCGGAGAAGGCCGAGCCCGGCGCGTGGATTCAGGGCTCCGGCTGGCTGGACACCCTGTGGGAGACCCCGGGCTACCCCACCAAGGAGGAGCTGGACGCGGTGGCTCCTGACAACCCGGTGATCCTGATCCGCTCGGACAACCACATGTGCTGGGTCAACAGCAAGGCCCTGGAGCTGGCGGGCATCACCAAGGATACCCCCGATCCCCAGGGCGGTAAGATTTTCAAGACCGACGACGGTGAGGTTTGGGGCTGCCTGACCGACACCGCTATCAATTTGGTGCGCAACCTGGTGCCCGCCTACACTGTGGAGGAGCAGCAGCAGGCCCTCCTGCTGGCCCAGGAGGAGCTGTTCAGCTACGGCTTCACCAGCGCGGTCAACGCCGGCACCACGGTGCAGGGCCTGGAAAACTTCAAGGCCCTCTATGAGAGCGGCGAGCTGAAGCTGCGCACCTACCCCATGGTCATGCTCACCAACGATCTGACCAGTGCCGAGGCTGACTACCTTAGGGAGAACGCCCCCACCGGCGAGTTGTACGACAACCACATGCTGGTGCGCAGCGTGAAGATCATCGGTGATGGCTCCCTGGGCTCCCGCTCCTCCGCCATGCTGGAGGACTACAGCGACGCCCCCGGCACCAAGGGCGAGTACCGCTTCGCCGACGAGGAGATGTACGAGGCCATCAAGCTGGCTTATGACAACGGCTACCAGACCGGCGTCCACGCCATCGGCGACGGCACCAACCACCAGGTTCTGGACGCCTATGAGCGGGTGATCGCGGAGAACCCTCGCGAGGATGCCCGCCTGCGCATTGAGCACTTCCAGATCCTGACCCCCGACGATCTGGAGCGGGCCCTGGATATGGGCATTCTGCCCGCCATGCAGTTCACCCACGCCACCTCCGACTCTAACATGGCGGAGGACCGCATCGGCTCCGAGCGCATCAAGACCGCCTACGCCTGGCGCACTGTGCTGGATGCCGGCAGCATTATCATCGGCGGATCCGACGCCCCCGTGGAGAAGGTCAATCCCTTCCACGGCCTGTATGCCGGCGTCACCCGCATGACCCGCGCCGGCGAGCCGGAGGGCGGCTGGTATCCGGGGCAAAAGGTCACCCGCGAGGAGGCCCTGAAGGCCTTCACTATCTGGGCCGCCTACGGCCAGTTCGAGGAGGAACTCAAGGGCTCCCTGGAGCCGGGCAAGCTGGCCGACTTCATCGTCATCGACCGGGACTACATGACCTGCCCGGAGGCCGATATCAAGGACATCCAGGTGCTGGCCACCTATGTGGGCAATGAGCTGGTCTACTCCAAGGACACCTCCGTCCCCACCGTCGTGTGGCAGGGCGATCCTCTGACCTTTAACAGCGAACTGGTGGTGGAGCCCGGCACCATCTATGTGCCCCTCAACGACATGGTCAACGGCATTGGCGCCTCCGTCGGGGCGGCGGACGGCTCCGTCACTGTGACCCTGGACGGCAAGACCGCGTCCGTGCCCGTGAAGGACATGAACGGCACACAGTATGTGGGCGTCCGGGCGCTGATGGAGGATCTGGGCTATCACACCAACTGGTACCCGGACGGCGCCTGCGTCTCCATCGGGAAGTAGGGGCCCGCCGGACAGGCAAAACAACAAAACACGTCGCTCCCCAACCGGGGAGCGACGTGTTTTCTCTGCTGCAGCATTGCGGTCCGGCGGCTCACGCCCCGGCGGGGCACTTCTCATGATAGCGGCGCACGAGGTCGGCCAGGGTCAGGCGGTCCACCACGCTGGAGACGGCGGCCTGAATGTCCCGCCACACCTCTACGGTGACGCACCGGTCGGCCCGGTTGCAGCGGCAGGTATCGTCCTGATCCACACAGCTCACCGGCGCCAGATTGCCCTCCAGCACCCGCAGAATCTCCCCCACGGTGTACTCCTCTGGCTCACGGGTGAGGAGGTAGCCGCCCCCCGCGCCCCGGACCGAGCGAACCAGCCCGGCCCGGGAGAGCTGAGTTACAATCTGCTCCAGATATTTATCGGAAATCTCCTGCCGCTGGGCCACATCCCGCAGCGGAACTGCCGCGCCATGGCTGTGAAGGGCCACATCCAGCATGAGGCGGAGCGCATAACGGCCTTTCGTGGAAATTTTCATGCACATCCCTACCTTTTCTGACAAATATAATACCATGGAACAGGTAGGATTTCAAGTGAAATTTCCACTTGACTTTCGCGCCAAAAAGTGCTAAAGTGCTCTACAAGAGGAGCGTGAGAGGTTCATGCGCAGGTACGTCGGTTATGCATACGGCTATTACCGCTGCTATTTTGCCAGCGGTCTGTTTGCCTGCCCATAACCGGCCTGTCAGGAATCTTCCGGCGCTCCGCAGTTGGAGCCGATGGAACCCGCGGCCGCCTTTGGGCGGCTGCGGGTTCTTTGTTTGTGAAAGGAGTCAGAATATGGTTGTCATTATGAAGCGGGAGTTTACCCCGGAGCAGTTGGAGGCCGCCGTACACACCATGGAGGAGGGCGGCGTCAAAGTCATGGTGTCCAAGGGGGCGGAGACCACCATCCTGGGCGCAGAGGGCAACGCCGAGCACATCGACCAGGAGAAGCTGTCCCTGCTGCCCGGCGTGGAGCGGGTCATGCGGGTCACGGAGCCCTATAAGAAGGCCAACCGGAAGTACCACCCGGAGGACACGGTGATTGAGCTGTCCAATGGCCGCAGCGTGGGCGGGAACCGGCTGGCGGTGATCGCCGGGCCCTGCTCGGTGGAGAGCGAGGCGCAGATTGTGGGGGTGGCCCAGGCGGTAAAGGCCAGCGGCGCCGCCGCCCTGCGGGGCGGCGCCTTCAAGCCCCGCACCTCCCCCTATGCCTTCCAGGGCATGGGCAACGACGGCATCCGCCTGCTCCAGGAGGCAAAGGAGGCCACCGGCCTGCCTATCGTTACCGAGATCATGTCCACCGACAACGTGGAGATGTTCGAGATGTGCGTGGACGTGATTCAGGTGGGAGCCCGGAACATGCAGAACTTCGACCTGCTCAAGCAGTTGGGCAAGACCTCCAAGCCCATCCTGCTCAAGCGCGGCCTGTCCTCCACCATTGAGGAGTGGCTCATGAGCGCCGAGTACATCATGGCCGGGGGCAACCACCGGGTCATCCTCTGCGAGCGGGGTATCCGCACCTTTGAGACCTATACCCGCAACACCCTGGACCTCTCCGCCGTGCTGGCGGTGAAGCAGCTCTCCCACCTGCCGGTGGTGGTGGACCCCTCCCACGCCTGCGGCAAGGCGTGGATGGTGGAGCGCATGAGTCTGGCGGCGGTAGCCGCCGGGGCGGACGGCCTCATCATCGAGGTGCACAACGACCCGCCCCACGCCCTCTGTGACGGGGCCCAGTCCATCACCCCGGCCCAGTTTGACACCCTCATGGGCAGGCTGACCGCCCTGGCCCCCTGCGTGGGGCGGGAGCTGTGACCGGCCCTCAGTAAAGAAGAGGAGTGCGCGATGAAACAAACGATGCTGATTGTGGGCCTTGGTTTAATTGGCGGCTCACTGGCCCTGGCTTTAAAGGGCTTTGAGGATTTCGAGATTGTGGGCGTGGATGTGTCCCAGCCCACCCTGCGCTACGCCGCCGAGCACGGTGTGGGCGACCGTGTGACCGAGGACGCCGCCGCCGAGCTCCCCCAGGCCGACGTGGTGGCCCTGGCCCTCCACCCCCAGGGGATCGTGGATTTCTTGGCCCGGTATCGGGATGCGTTCAAGCCGGGGGCCCTGGTGTGGGACGTGTGCGGCGTCAAGACCGCCATTTTGGAGGCGGCCCAGGTGCTGCCCGGTACCGTGGATTTTATCGGCTGCCACCCCATGGCGGGCACCGAGTTCTCCGGCGTGGAGCACGCCTTTGCGGAGATGTTCCGGGACTCCCACTTCCTGCTGGTGCCCCGGGATGACAGCAGGCCGGAGCACATTGCCCTGCTGGAGCGGCTGGCGGCCTATATCGGCTGCAAGGACGTATACCGCACCACCGCCCAGGCCCACGACGCCCTGATCGCCTACACCAGCCAGATGATGCACCTTATCGCCGTGTCGGTGTGCGACGATCCGGAGCTCTTTCAGTGCAGGGGCTTCGAGGGCTCCTCCTTCCGGGGCTGTACCCGGGTGGCGGCCCTGGACGTGGGGCTGTGGACCCAGCTCTTCTCTCTCAACCAGCCCGCCCTGCTGGCGGCGGTGGACCGGCTGCTGGACAACCTCCAGTCCTACCGGGACGCGCTGGCCTCCGGAAACCGGGCGGCCCTGGCGGAGAAGCTGGCCCACTCCGCCGCCCGCAAGCGGGAGATGGATCTGCCCGGGCCCGATCTGCTGGCATGGCAAAAAGGCGCCGCTGCATTGCAGCGGCGCCTTTTTGTCACGGCTTCTGAAAAATGTTGAGATCCGCCGCGGTGAGCGGCGCGTTGTAGGGGTTGATGAGGGAGTTGACGGTCTCCAGGGCGGCCTCCGGGTCCAGCTCGTAGCAGGAGCCCCAGCGGTAGCCCCGGCTGTCCACATAGTAGACATTCTCACCCGCTAGGGTGGCGCTGGCAAAGCCCGTGGAGAAGTCCAGGCCCAGGGCGGGCTGGGCAAACCAGAGGGCCTCGCTGAACTCCAGATCAGTGTCCACATACTCCAGGAAGAGGTTCACGTAAGAGTTGATCTTCTGCGGATTGGACAGGGCTTTTTTCAGGATGGCGGCGATGAGCTGCTGCTGGGTGCGGGTGCGGCCGATGTCTCCGTCCGGATAGGCGCCGTACAGGTTGTCGGGGTAGGAGCCGGGGCCGTCGGAGTTGTTGCGGCAGCGGGCCACCTTGAGCACGTCCTCGCCGGTCAGGTGCTGGAGGCCGGGCTGGTAGTGGATGTGGAGGTCCTGGGTGGGATCGTCAAAGCTCATGCGCACCGGTACGTCGAACTCGATGCCGCCCAGCTCATCCACCAGGGCCACAAAGCCGTCCACGTCCACCGCCACATAGTAGTCGATGGGCACGCCCAGCAGGTCGGAGACGGTATCCCGAAGGTTCTCCGGCCCCTTGTGGTAGGCGGCGTTGATCTTCCCGCTCTCCAGCAGGGTGTCCCGGGGGACGGAGACCATACCCACCTTCTGAGCCTCAGTGTCGTAGGAGGCCACAATGATGGTGTCGGCGTTGCCGCTGGACTGGTCGCTGGCGGCCAGCAGAAAAGTGTATGTCCCTTCCCGCCTCTGGCGGCCGGGCGCTTCGGTCTGATCCGGGGAGAGGGAGCCGGCGGGGGCCTCCGGTGTGGGCTCCGGGGCCTGGGTGGGCTTTTTGGAGGCCAGGCGATAGGCGCAGTAGAGTACCACGATGATGGCGGACAGGACCACCAGGATGCGATATGCCAGCTTCCCCGCCCGGCGGAGGGGGGAGACACGCTTTTTTTTGCGGATGCGACGGCGTTGGGCCACAGAGAGGCGCCCCCTTTTCTCAGGTGTGATTATGTCAACAAGCAACCACTAGTATATAAAATGGGAAGCCGTCTGACAAGAGAAAGTTTGCAAACTTCACGAATCTGTAAGAACTCAGAGGCGGCTCTGGATACTCAGGGTTGCGGCGGTGAGCGCGTTGACGGCCCCCAGCAGCTCCACCAGAAGCTGATTTTGGCAGGCCAGGGCCTCCAGAATCCGGTCCAGCCCGTCGGCGGGCGGCGGGGTAGGACAGTCGATGCAGTAGGGGATGGGATGGGCGTAGCGCTTCATGGGCTCCTCCTCCAGAGGGGCGCCCTCCAGCCGCTGGCGGGCCATCCGGCGGCCCTGGGCGATGATGGCCTGGGCCTGGGACTCGGCCTGGGCCCGGGCATCCCGGCCGGGCTGACGGCAGTTTGACATGGCAGTTACCTCCTTTTTACCCCATTCTATGGAAAAGCAGCCCCATTTGCGCTTGACATTTGGAAAATACGTGCTACACTAAACTGTACCGTATGAGACAGATTTGGGGGAGGGAGAGCCAATGGACAGCCGGGAAGCGGCCGAGCGGGCCCGATTGGCGGAGACCTTTCTCTTCCGGGGTGCGCCGCCGGAGGCGGTGGAGCTCGCCCGGACCGACCCCCGCACACTCCGGCAGGAGAACGGTAAGGGCGGGGTGATTTACGCCCCTCACGCCTTCCGCCGCTGCCTGGGCGTGGTGCTGGAGGGCCGGGTGCAGGTGAACAAGGGCGCGCTCATCATGAGCGTGCTGGAACCGGGGGATCTCTTCGGCGCGGCGGCCCTGTTCAACGACCGGGCGGACTACGCCACCACCCTCACCGCCCGCGCGCCCTGCCGGGTGCTCCTTCTGCCCCAGGCGCTGGTGGAGGAGCTGATGGTCCGCTTTCCGGAGGTGGGGCGCAACTATGTGGCCTACCTGTCCGGCCGCATCTGCTTTCTCAGCGGCAAGATCGACGCCCTCACCGCCGGCAGCGCCGAGCGGAAGGTGGCCCAGTACCTGCTCTCCCGGCTGGAGGGGGGATGGGTGGAGCTGGACTGCTCTGCCGCCGGCCTGGCCCGGCGGCTGGGGGTGAGCCGCGCCTCCCTCTACCGCGCCCTGGACGCCCTGGCCGGGCGGGGGGTTCTCCGGCGGGAGGGCAGACGGGTGCAGGTGCTTCAGCCGGACGCGCTGGAACAGAATTAGGAAAGGAAGAGATTGACATGAAACAGAAGCTGCTGTCCCTGGGCCTGAGCCTGGCCCTGGTGCTGGGCCTGGCTGCGGGGTGCGCCCCCAAGGCCGGGCCGGAGGAGTCCCCCGCGCCGGAGACGTCCTCCCCCGTCGCGGAAACCCCGCCGGCCGAGACCGTTGCCCCTTACCAGACCATCCGGCTGGGCCTGCTCAACGGCCCCACCGGCATGGGAGCGGCCAAACTGCTCTCCGACAGCGACGCGGGGGAGACGGTCAACCACTATGAGTATGCCATCGGCTCCGACCCGTCCACCGATATTGTGCCCAAGCTGAACAACGGCGAGCTGGACATCGCCGCAGTCCCCACCAACCTGGCGGCCACCCTCTACAACAAGGCGGGCAGCATCAGGCTGCTGGCCCTCAACACCCTGGGCGTGCTCCACATCCTGGAGAACGGCGACACGGTCCACTCCATGGCCGATCTGGCGGGGAAGACCATCTACAGCATCAACCAGGGCACCAACACCGAGTACGTGCTCAACTACCTGCTGGAGGAGAGCGGCCTCACCCCCGGCGAGGACGTGACCATCGAGTGGAAGACCAGCGAGGAGGTCACGGCCCTCATGGCCTCCGGCGGGATCGATCTGTGCATGCTCCCTGTCCCCGCCGCCACCAGCGTCATGATGCAGAACGCCGATGTGCGGGACGCCATCGATCTCAACGACGTGTGGCAGGACGTGGGGGCCGCCGGTACCTTTACCATGGGCTGCGTGGTGGCCCGGAGCGACTTCGTGGAGGAGCACCCGGAGGCGGTGGACGCCTTCCTCACCGAGTACGCCGCCTCCATCACCTATGTGAATGAGCACCCGGAGGAGGCTGCCGCCCTGGTCGAGCAGTACGGCATCGTCCCCAAGGCCGCCGTCGCCAAGGCGGCCATCCCCCAGGCCAACATGGTCTGCCTGACCGGCGACGAGCTGAAGGGCATCTCCGACTACTATGAGGTGCTCTATGCCGCCGACCCCACCTCGATCGGAGGGGCCATCCCGGATGATAATTTCTACTATATTCCGTAATCGAACCACACAAAAAATACTGCGCGTTGTCGTGCCCCTGGCCTTCTGGCTGGGGGCTTGGCAGCTTGCGGCCATTTGGGTGGACACAGTATATACCCCCGGACATGGGGCCCTGCTCCTGCCCTCTCCCCTGCTGGTGTGGGAGCGGCTGGCCGCCCTGGCCGCCCGGCCCTCCTTCTGGCGGACAGCGGCGGTGAGCCTGGGCCGCATCTTCGGCGGCTTCGCCCTGGGGGCGGCGGCGGGCACCCTGTTGGCCGTCATTACCTCCGCCCTCTCCTGGGCGGACTGGCTGTTCCGGCCCATGGTGAAGGTGATCCGCGCCGTGCCGGTGGCCTCCTTCATCGTGCTGGTGCTCCTGTGGGCCTCCACGGGGCGGGTGCCCGCCATCGTCTCGGGGCTGATGGTGCTGCCGGTGCTGTGGGGCAATGTTTGTAAAGGTATCAGCCAGACTGACGGGCAGCTCCTGGAGGCGGCGCGGGCCTACCGCTTCGGCCGCTGGAAGACCCTCCGGCTGGTGTATGTCCCCTCGGTGCTGCCCTATTTCGCCAGCGGCTGCGCCACCGGCCTGGGCCTGGCCTGGAAGGCGGGGGTGGCTGCCGAGGTGCTCTGCCAGCCCAGGCTGGCCATCGGCACCCAGGTCTACCGGGCCAAGATCACCCTGGAGACCCCCGATCTCTTCGCCTGGACGGCGGTGGTGATCGCCCTCAGCTTTCTGCTGGAGTACGCCCTGGGCCTCCTGTTCCGGCGGCTGGGAAAGGGGGCGAAGCTGTGATATCAGCGGAACATATTACGGTCTGTTATGGGGAAAAGCGGGTGCTGGACGACTTCTCCCTGGTGCTGCCGGAGACGGGGATCACCGCCCTGTCCGGCCCCTCCGGCTGCGGCAAGACCACCCTGCTGCGGGTGCTGGCGGGCCTCCAGCGGCGGTCGGCCGGGGTGGTGACGGTTCCCCCCCGCCCCACCCTCCTGTTTCAGGAGAACCGCCTGCTGCCCTGGCGGACGGTGGAGCAGCACATCGCCGATGTGCTCCCCCGGGCGCGCCGGGGGGAGACGGGGCGCTGGCTGGCCCTGGTCGAGCTGGAGGGGGAGGAGCACGCCCGCCCCTCTGCCCTCTCCGGCGGCATGGGGCGGCGGCTGGCCCTGGCCCGCGCCCTGGCCTGCGGCGGCGGACTCTACCTGCTGGACGAGCCGTTTACCGGCGTGGGCGCCGCCCGGGCGGCCCCC
>NZ_CAXSQB010000072.1:12070-14674 GCF_964239415.1 Clostridium sp. ATCC BAA-442
CCGGTAAACGGCTCGTCCAGCAGGTAGAGTCCGCCGCCGCAGGCCCGGGCGGCCCGCATTCTGGAGCGGGTGCGGGCCCTGGGGGTGCCGGTGCTCCTCTCCAGCCACGAGGCGGAGATCGTCGCCCTCTGCGACCGGGTGATCCCCCTGTCCGGCCCGCCGCTGCACATGGCGGCTCCGGGCTAGAAGGGCGGCCCCGGCAGCCTCGCGGCAAGTGGCCGGGCGGGATAAATTTCTGACAAATGGGCGAAATTCGTTGTACTTTCGCCTGTTTGTGCTAAAATAGTTGTCATAATCATTTGAGAGAAGGCAGCAAACAATCCATGACATACACCGTAGACACCCCGCGCAGCAGGCGGCGCCGCCTCCGCTGGCCACGCCTCCCCCTGGGAGAAGGGCAGGCCGCCTGGATCACCCGGGCCCTAATGCTCCTGGCCCCACTGCTCTCCTTCACCTTGGTGGAGTACCTCAACTACAACAACCCCTGGACCGATTTCAGTCCCCTTCAGATCGCCCTCAACCTGGCATGGTACTACCTGGGGGAGCTGTTTTTCTACTTCGTCCTCCGGCGGCGGGCCTCGGCCGTCAAGTGGGCCATGGGGATCGCCTGGGGCCTGGGCATGGCCAACCACTACCTGATCTCCTTCCGGGGGCGCACCCTCTTTCCCGGCGACTTCCTCACCCTCCGCACCGCCGCCAACGTGGCGGGCAACTACGACTACCGGCCCGACTCCATGCAGTGGCTCACCATCGGCGTGTTTGCGGCGGTGCTGCTGGCCCTGTCCTTCCTGCCGAGCGAGAAGAAAAGGCCCTTCCCGTGGCGGCTCTTTGTCCCGGCGGCCGGGGCCGCCGCGGTCTTTCTGGGCGTGTTTTTCGGCACCGGGTTTGTGGAGAGCCGGGGCATTGAGCCCTCCATGTGGACCACCCGGGGCAACGGCCTGTTCCTTAACTTCTCGGTGTGCCTGAAGTACATGAGGGTGGAGCGGCCGGAGAGCTACTCGGAGGAGGCCCTCGCGGCCCTCGCCGGGAGCACTCCCAGCGACCCGGCCGCCGGGCCGGCGGCCGGGGAGGACGGCATGATTCGCCCGGTGAACGTCATTGTCATCATGAACGAGTCCCTCTCCGACCTTTCCGTGCTGCCCGGCGTGGAGAGCAATACGGACGCCATGCCCTTCCTCCGCTCCCTGACGGAGAACACCATCAAGGGCTACGCCTACTCCTCCGTGTTCGGCGGCACCACCGCCAACTCGGAGTACGAGTTCCTCACCGGCAACACCACCGCCTTCCTGCCCGCGGGCACGGTGCCCTACCAGATGTATGTCTCCAGCGGCGATCCCACCCTGGTGGGGCAGATGGCCGCCCTGGGCTACCGCACCGTGGCCGCCCACCCCTACCGCTCCTCCGGCTGGAGCCGCCCCTCGGTCTACCGGGATTTCGGCTTTGACGAGGTATACTTTGAGGGGGACTTCCAGGACCGGGAGTACATGCGGGGGGACGAAAAAACCGGCTATGTCACCGACCAGTGCGACTACGAGAACCTGATCCGCTGGTATGAGGAGAAGGAGGCGGGGGAGCCGCTGTTTCTCTTCAACGTGACCATGCAGAACCACTCCGCCTACCAGATGGCGTGGACGGACCTGCCCCGGGAGGTGTGGCTTACCGGGGCGCTGGAGGGCCGGTTTAACACGGTCAACCAGTATTTGTCCCTGGTGTACCAGAGCGATCAGGCCTTCGAATACCTGCTCGACTACTTCTCCCAGGTGGAGGAGCCCACCCTGATCCTCCTCTTCGGCGACCACCAGCCCCAGGTGGCCACCAACTTCTATACCGATGTGCTGGGGACGGCCCCGGATACCGCCCTGGCCCAGAAAAAACAGATGGTGCCCTTCGTCCTCTGGGCCAACTACGACATACCGGAGGCCCAGGGGGTGGAGCTGTCCCTCAACTACCTGTCCGCGCTGCTGATGGACACCGCCAACCTGCCCATGACCGGGTATCAAAAGTACCTGGCCCGGCTGTGGAAGGCCGCCCCGGTGATCAACACCGTGGGCATCCGGGACGCCGGCGGGAACTGGTACGGCGAAAACGAGGCGCTGCCGGAGGAGCTGGAGGCCGCCGTGGAGGACTACCGGGTGCTGCTCTACAACCATGTATTTGACAAGAAAAACCGGGTGGAGGGGTTCTTCACCCTGACGGAGTGACACCCGTATCCCGCCCAAATCAAATGCAGCCGCAGGCCGCCCAGTCTCACTAGAGACTGGGCGGCCTGTCGAATGAGAAGATAAAACGCAGGGGCGCGGGAAATGCCGCCCGGCGGCGGTCCGGCCGAACGGGGCCTCAGTACAGCCCCAGCAGATAGCGGAAGGCGAACCGCTTCCACCAGGGGAGGGACTGGTCCACTGCCTCTGCCGCGGCGCGGGCGGCGCGGAGCACCGCGTCCCGCTCCTCGGCGGTGAGGGTGTGGGGGCTGAATTTGGCCTTTTGGGCCAGCTCCCCGGCCCGGGCGGGCGGCTCTGCTCCCCAGCGGGTCAGCCGCTGAAGATAGAGATAGGCCGCGATGGCCGCCCTTCTGCTGGCGCTGGCCCTCCCCCTGCGGCGCTTTTG
>NZ_CAXSQB010000073.1:0-5771 GCF_964239415.1 Clostridium sp. ATCC BAA-442
AATGACCTCCTCCCGTCCCGTGGACGACGCCTTCGCCGCCAGCCCCGCCAGCAGCCCTACGTATTCCCCGTCCGGCAGGCTTGTCAGCCGCTCCATGGCCCTGTCGTAGGCCTTGGCCAGCATCTCCTGCTTGGCGGCCAGCTCCAGCTTGCGGGCGTCCAACTGGGCCACGCTGGCAAGCCGCGCCTGGCGCTCCTCCGCGCTGCGGCGGCCGCGGGCCGCGATCTCCTCCGCCTCCCGCCGGGCCTGAGCCTCGTAGCGGGCGGTGATCTCGTCGGCCTGCCGCCGGGCCTCGGCCCGGATGGCGGCGATCTCCGCCTCGGTGTCGGCCGCAATGCGCCCGGTGATTTTCTCAATTCCGTCCATAGCCGCCTCCGCTCAGAAGCCGAACATGATCATCAGGAAGGAGATGAGCAGGGACAGGATGGCGTAGAACTCCACGATGATACACAGCACCATGCCCTTGGACCAGTCGTTGGGGTTCTTGGCCACAATGTTGACCGAGGCGGCGGCCACCCGGCCCTGGGCGATGCCGGAGAGCAGGCCGCCGATGGCCATGGGCAGGCAGGCGGCCAGAATCAGCAGGCCGTTGGCGATGGACAGCTCGGCCACGGTGCCGTCGAACAGGCCCATTTTCATCAGGGCCAAAAAGCCGATGACCAGCCCGTACAGGCCCTGGGTGCCGGGGATGACCTGCAGGATCATACACTTGGAGAACTGGGAGGGGTCCTCGGCCAGCAGGCCGGCGCCCGCCTCACCGGCGATGCCGGTGCCCTTGGCGGAGCCCACACAGGCCAGGCCGGCGGCGAGCGCCGCGCCCAGGAAGCCAAAGAACGCACCCGCGTACTGGGTCAGAAATTCACCGATCGTCATGTTATTGTTCCTCCTTAATATCGACAAACTTGGTCGCAATGTTCAGGGGCCGCCAGGGGCGTCCGCCCTCCTTGTAGAACTGCTTGAAGAACTCCAGATATTGCAGGCGGGACGTGTGCACGTAGGTGCCGATCACGTTCAGGCCGATGTTGAAGGCGTGGCCCACAATAAAAATCACGAAGAAGATGGGAATCCCCACCGCCGGGGGCAGGCCGCCGCCGGGCATGGCGCCCAGGATGTTGAACACCTGCCCGATCACCGAGCCGGCCAGCATCATGACCATCAGGCGGGAGTAGGAGAGGATGTCCCCAAAGTACCCCGTCACGCCGTTGTAGACCGCGCCGATCACCGCCGTCACCTTGCCGAAGCCCTTGGCGCTGCGGCCCTGGGCCAGCAGCATCAGGCAGCCCAGCACCAGCACCACGGGGATGCCGGCCACGCTGCCCACGGAGGAAACGCCGGTCAGGTTCAGGGCAAACAGCCCGATGCCCGCAAAGATCACCCACCAGGTGCCGACGTCCCACACGGCGTCCCACACCTGGCCGTCCCGGCAGAGCATCCAGAACTTGACCGCCATGCCCACCACGATCTGCACGAAGCCCACCGCCAGGGCAAAGACCAGCACGGTCATAGGGTCCTCCATCACGTTGAGCAGAGGGGCGGGCAGGCCGCTGCCCTCCGGCACGGAGAGGAAGGGGACGGCCGGCTGGGGCAGGCCCAGCATGCCGGTGAACTGCACCAGAAAGTCGGAGAAAAATCCGCCGGTCAGCAGCCCGATCACCGCCGACGAGACGCCGCACATGGTCATCAGCCGGATGAGCTGGCCGAAGCCGCCCTTCGGCCGCACCTTATGCTGGATGAACAGGCAGGCGCCCGCCAGAAGCAGGCCGTAGCCCAGATCCGCAAACATGAAGCCGAAGAAGAAGATATAGAACGGGGCCATCAGGCCGTTGGGATCCACCCCGTCGTAGGCGGGCAGGGAGTACATCTCCGTGATGGTGGTCAGCGGCTCGGTGATGGCGTTGCTCTTGAGCTTGACGGGCACCACCGGGTAGTCCTCCGGCGCCGGGTCGGACGTCTCCCAGCAGCAGGTGAACTCCCCCAGCTTGCGCAGCAGCTTCTCCTCCTCGGGCACGGGCACCCACCCGTCCAGGTAGAAGGCCGTCCCGGAGTCCAGCAGGCGGCTCTTGGCCTCCTCCCGGGCGATCTCCTGGACCGCCCGGTCCAGGCACAGCTCCAGCGCCGCCCGCCTGGGGGCGAAGCCGGCCACCGCGGCAATGGCCTCCTCCAGTGTACGGGCGGCCTCCGCCTGCCCGGCCTCCAGCCGTTTGTCGTTCTCGGCCGCCGTTCCGGTCCAGCCCCGCAGGCCCGCCCGGGAGAAGCCGTACTCCTTGAGCACCTCCTGGCAGGCCTCCTCCGCGCTGCGGTGGCAGAGGAACACCAGGTATTGCAGCTGCGTGTCCGCCCCGGCCCGGAGCACCTGGGTCAGCTCGCTTTTCTCCGCCAGCTCCCGCTCCAGCGCATCCAGATCGGCGGAGGCGGCCACGGTGCCGAAGGACACCGCCACCTCCGGGGTAGAGGCCGTCTCCAGCGGGATGTCCAGCGCCAGCCAAGGCGCCAGAGCCAGCCGCTGGGTGCGCAGCTTGTTCTGCTCGGCATAGAGGGCGGTGATCCGCCGCTCCAGCTCCCCCAGCCGCCCGGCATCCGCCAGGCCGGCCTCATAAGCCGCGTCGTCAAAGAGCTCCCCCTCTGTGACCACCGGCCGGGGCTTGAGCAGCCCGCCCTTCTGCTTGGGGCCGTATTTTTTCAAGGTTTTGAGCGCCCCCTCCACACGGGCCCGCGCGTCCCGGGCCGCGTTCAGCGCCCCGGGGTCCGGCCGCGTCAGGGCAGCCCACTCCGGGTCGTCCCCCAGATGGGGCGGCTCGTCAATCTCCACACAGCCCATGTGCTGAAGCAGCCGCAGCAGGCTCTCCCGCTCGGCCTGCATGCCGATAAGCCGCAGCCGCTTCATTTTAACAATGGACATTCGTTTTCACTACCCTTCTCACGATGCTCTCAGCGGCGTCCGCCAGGCGGGCCTCCGCCTGGGCCCGCAGGGCGTCGCAGGATTTCCGGGTCTGGGCCATCACCTCCGACGCGTGTTCGGCCGCCTTGGCCTCAGCCTGCCGCATCAGCTCCCTCGCCTGGGCCTCTGCCTGGGCGCGGGCCTCCGCCAAGCGGGCCTTCCCCGCCCGTTCCGCCTCGGCCACCAGCCGTTTGGCCTCCGCCTGGGCCTCCGCCCTGCGGGCCCGGTTGGCCTCCTCGGCCTCGGTCACCTGCTTCATTGCTTCCAGAGACATGCTCTCACCGCCTTTCTCTATCATCCGGGTCGCCCGAAACAAATTTTCCCGATGATATATGAATGATACTTCAAATCGGAGAGAATTTCAAGTTTAAAATTATAAGTTTACTTTTTAACATATTTCGTTTTCCTTCTGCCTCTTCCGCTGGGAGCCGACGAAAAAAGCGGACGCATAGGGCTATGCGTCCGCTTTTGGGCATTATTCGCCTGTCATGGCCAGCACGGCCCAGTCCTCCCGGGCCTGCCCCGCCTGCTCCAGCACGGGCACCACCGGGGTCTGGTTCAGCCGGGGCAGGGTCTCCCCCTCCCCCAGGCGCACCAATACGCGGTCGGCGCGCTCCAGCAGAGCGGCGGTCTGGCCGCTCTCCACCGCCCCGCCTGCGGCGGCGGAGGCGGTGGTCACCAGGGACACCTTTACCTCCGGGAACTCCGCCAGTCCGGCGCGCACCTCCTCGAGAAAGACCTCCAGCGCGGCGGTCCGGCCGTCAGCGGGATAGTTGGCATCGGCCTTAATCCACCCCAGTTCCCCGTCGGTGGGGAAGGCCCAGTTGTCCAGCAGGATCTCATCAAAGCCCAGGGCCGCCAACTCCCGGCACACGCCCACCACATATTGGCGGGCGCTCTCATTGGCCGGGCTGAGCCAGCGGGTATCGCCGCTGTCCCGCCAGTTGCCCGCGTTGGTGTGGATGGCCAGAGACATGTCGCTGCGGGGCACAAGGTTGTCCCGGAAGCAGGACACCCGGGCCACGGTATACACCTCTCCGCCGTTGAGGAGCTGGATGGCCGCGTTGAGGGCCGGGTCGGCGGCGGATGCCTCCGCCTGGATGGCCAGGGCCAGCCCGGAGATATAGCCCAGGCTGCCGTCGTCCGCCTTCATGTCAAAGAGAGCGGCGGTGGCGCCGGCCGCCTCCACCTGCTGGGCGGCGGTGCCGTCATAGAGGGCGGAATTGGGCAGCAGAATCCCCCGGAAGTCCTCCTCCGGTTCCGGTGTGGGTGTGGGCTCCGGCGTGGTCACCACCACCGGGGCGCCCGTAGCAGGCGCCGGCTCCTTCTGCTGGAAAAAGGGCAGATTGATTTTAATGCCGTTGGCAGAGTAGTCGATGTATGGCTCGAGCCACAGCAGAGCACCCACCGCCACCGCCAGCACGACCAGCAGCAGGACAATCAGCACTTTCAAAAAGGTGCGGACGCGGCTGCGTCCGTGGTAGGAATCGTATCCGTTGCGCCTCACCGGCGTCCCCCCTCTTCGCGGCATTCACCCGGCCACGCCTGAATAGCTTGGCCGTTTTTTGCCCGTTCTATCACGGTCCGGACTGCTCTGTCCCAGCCTGAAGCAGCGCGTCGTCCAGCTTCTGGAAAGCGGCGGCGATCATGGCCCGGTCCTCCTGGCTCATGCCGCTGAGCAGGGAGCTGAAATATCCGCTCACGTCAGTGGCCGCCTTGGCCCGCAGGGCGTTGTACTTCTCCGTAGCGCAGACATAGATCACCCGCCGGTCCGTCTCGCTGCGCTGCCGTCTGGCCAGCCCCAGCTTTTCCAGCCGGTCCACAATGCCCGACACCGTGCTGTTGGCGCTTCCGGTGCGCTCGGCCAGGGCGCTGATGGGTACCGGCCCATCCTCCCCCAGCACCGTGAGCACCAGGGCCTGGGGAAAGGTCAGGTCCAGCCGGCCGAAGTGGCTGCGGAACTGCTGGGACATGTGCTGTGTCACCCGCAGATAGGACATGAAAATATTGGGCTGTTCCATCGGTCAATGCTCCCTCCTGTTACGCGCATCCACAGAACCGCCTCAGCCCATGGCCTGGGTGGTAAGGCGCTGGAGAATCACGGCCAGTTGGGCGCGGGTAGCCACGCCGCCGGGCAGCAGCCTGCCGCCGTCCCCCTCCAGCCAGCCCATGCCCACCGCGTGGCGCATGCTCTCCACCGCCCACACGCCGGTCATGTTGGCGTCGGAGTACAGGTTGAGGGAGCCCTCGGCCAGCGGCACGCCCCGATATTGGTCATAGCGGGTGAGGAAGGCCGCCAGCTCCTGGCGGGTGACGGGTTGATCGGGCTTGAAGTCCCCCCGGCTGTCGCCGTTGGCAATTCCGTTCTCCTTGGCCCAGGCCACCGGCTGGGCATACCACGCCTCGGGGGACACGTCCCCAAAGGAGACGGTGGCCGTGGGGGCCGGCGAACCCTCCATCCGCCACAGCACGGTCACTACCGTGGCCCGGGTCACGTTGGCGGTAGGGGCGAACTGTCCCTTGCTCACGCCGGTCATATAGCCCTTCTCGGTCACCTCATTGACCGCCGCCTCATACCACGCCCCGCCGGGCACATCTGTATACCCGCCCGCGGCTGCCGCGGGCAGGGCCAGGCTGGCACACAGACACAGGGTACAGGCCAGCGCCGTCCATCGCTTTTTCAAGGCATTCACTCCCAATCTTGTTAGGCTGTCCCCATTCTACGACATGGATTTTACAAATGTGTGAACAACCGCTGAATAAAACGCCCGCCGCCCTGCAAAAACGCCCCCACAGCCGGGCGCACAACGAAAGAGGGGCGGGGGTTTTATTC
>NZ_CAXSQB010000073.1:5781-14362 GCF_964239415.1 Clostridium sp. ATCC BAA-442
CCCCCCCCCCCCCCCCCCCCAGCCTGTCGAAAATACCTTTTCGACAGGCTGCTGGACTTTTTGAAACTCTAAAAAAGTTTCAAAAAGTTGTTTGATCCAACGCGAACGGCCCAGGCCGGCCTCTCTTGGCCTGCGGCCAATTCACCTCCAGGGAACCCTGACGGTTCATCTCCGCGCCAAGTGCCGCCGCAAAGCGGCGGTTGCACTCCGAATCGCCCTGCGGGGCAGCCTTTCACACTATTCTTCCCTCCGAACACCTCGGCAGAAAGGCTTAATGGCAACCCCAGGCGGGGGCCGCAGCGCCCCCCCCCCCCCGCCCCTCTTCTGCATTCACACCGCCAGCGCCCAGTTAAGCATCAACAGGAGCCCAAAGCCGGGCACGCCCAGCACGCCGAGCACCAGAGCGTTGACCAGATTGACCCCCAGGTGAAGGCCCACCAGGCCGCCCACACCGCTCAACGCCCACAGGGCGGCCAGGCCCACGCCCGTCCGCGCGGCCAGCCGCACCAGCCACTCCAGCGGCCGCCGCAGGGCCGCCAACAGCAAAATCAGGATCAACCCGCCCACAATCCAGGGCAGGGCATTGAGCAAGGTTTCCACCGCCATCCCCTCCCAGCTTTCCTCTGCCAGTCCCTTGGCGGCGGGTTCCCCCCGCAGTTATCCCGGCTGCGCCTGCGCCTCCCCGTCCAGCTCCTTGACCCGCCGCAGCAGGTAGGAGTACCGGGCCTGGAGGGCATTGATCTCAAAGACATAGGACTCGATCAGATCCGGGTCCTTGGCGGCGTTAAAGCCCGCATAGGCCTGGGCAATGAGGCTGCGGGTCTGTCCCAGCCCCTCCAACAGCGCCCGCCGCTCGGTATCCTCCGCCCGCTCCCGTCTTTTCCGCAGGAAAAACACTCTGGCCTCCTCCGCCATAACGGCGCCTCCTTTGTTTTTGGTTTCCCATCTCATGGTATGTCCAGTCTGGACAAATATGCCGGAGCCTAAACCAAAATTTTCCGCGTATGGCGCTCCGTCCTGTGCACATACTATGCCCGGACAGGAAAGAGGCCTGTTCCTCCTTGCATCTCCTTTTAAGCCGGTGCCGGGTGAGCTCACCCTCTGGCGAAAGGCGAAAGGAAGCGCAAGCTGTCCAAACAAAGCCGCCCGCCCCGCGACGAAGCGGGGTCAGGCGCAGAAAGGCCGCCGGACAATGTCCGGCGCCCTTTCGCGTTTTCTTGACACTTTGGGCCGGTTTGGAGTAATATAATAAGATGTAATTTTCTGATTTTGGAACGAGTGAGGAGAGGCCCATGGCGAAAAGCAATTCCCCCAAAAATTACGGAAACGACTCCATTTCCTCCCTGAAGGGGGCCGACCGGGTACGCAAGCGCCCGGCGGTGATCTTCGGCTCCGACGGGCTGGAGGGCTGTGAGCACGCGGTCTTTGAGATCCTGTCCAACGCCATCGACGAGGCCCGGGAGGGCCACGGCTCCCTGATCACCGTCACCCGGTATGAGGATCACTCCATCGAGGTGGAGGACTTCGGCCGGGGCTGCCCGGTGGACTGGAACGAGAAGGAGCAGAAGTTCAACTGGGAGCTGGTGTTCTGCGAGCTGTACGCCGGCGGCAAGTACAACAACAACGACGGCGATAACTACGAGTACTCCCTGGGCCTCAACGGCCTGGGCTCCTGCGCCACCCAGTACGCCAGCGCGTACTTTGACGCGGTGATCCACCGGGACGGCTTTGAGTACACCCTCCACTTCGAGAAGGGCGAGAACGTGGGCGGCCTGAAAAAGGAGCCCTACTCCGGCAAAAAGACCGGCTCCCGCTTCCGCTGGAAGCCGGATCTGGACGTGTTTACCGACATCAATATCCCCGTGGAGTACTACACCGACGTGCTCAAGCGCCAGGCGGTGGTCAACGCCGGGGTCACCTTCCGCTTCCGCAACCAGGTGGGGGGGAAGTTCGAGACCACCGACTTCCAGTACGAAAACGGCATTGAGGACTATGTGAAGGAGCTGGCGGGGGAGAACTCCCTCACCCTGCCCGTGTTCTGGCAGACCGAGCGGCGGGGCCGGGACCGGGCGGACAAGCCCGAGTACAAGGTGAAGCTCTCCGTCTCCTTCTGCTTCTCCAACACGGTGCAGATCATCGAGCACTACCACAACTCCTCCTGGCTGGAGCACGGCGGTTCCCCGGAGAAGGCGGTGAAGTCCGCCTTCGTGAATGGCATCGACGCCTACCTCAAGGCCCAGGGCAAATACCAGAAGAGCGAGAGCAAGATCACCTGGGCCGACGTGGAGGACTGCCTGGTGCTGGTGAGCAACAACTTCTCCACCCAGACCTCCTACGAGAACCAGACCAAGAAGGCCATCAACAACAAATTTGTCCAGGAGGCCATGACCGAGTTTCTGCGGGCCCAGCTGGAGGTCTACTTCATTGAGAATCCCCTGGACGCGGGGAAGATCGCCGAGCAGGTGCTCATCAACAAGCGCAGCCGGGAGAACGCCGAGCGCACCCGGCTGAACATCAAGAAAAAGCTCTCCGGCAGTGTGGACATAGCCAACCGGGTACAGAAGTTTGTGGACTGCCGGACGAAGGACACCACCCGCCGGGAGCTCTACATCGTGGAGGGCGACTCGGCTCTGGGCAGCGTCAAGCTCTCCCGGGACGCGGAGTTCCAGGGCATCATGCCCGTCCGGGGTAAAATCCTCAACTGCCTCAAGGCCGACTACGCCAAGATCTTCAAGAGCGAGATCATCACCGACCTTCTGAAGGTGCTGGGCTGCGGCGTGGAGGTGCACGACAAGCACGCCAAGGACATGGCCGCCTTCGATCTGATGAACCTGCGGTGGAACAAGGTGGTCATCTGCACCGACGCCGACGTGGACGGCTTCCAGATCCGCACCCTCATTCTCACCATGCTCTACCGCCTCACCCCCACCCTCATCCAGCGGGGGTACGTGTATATCGCCGAGTCCCCCCTGTATGAGATCACCTACAAGGACAAGACCTGGTTCGCCTACTCCGACGCGGAGAAGAACGAGATCGTGAGCGGCGAGCTGGCGGGCAGGAAGTGCTCCATCAACCGCTCCAAGGGCCTGGGCGAGAATGAGCCGGACATGATGTGGCTCACCACCATGAACCCGGAGACCCGCCGCCTCATCAAGGTCATGCCCGAGGACGTGGAGCGCACCGCCGCCGTCTTCGACCTGCTGCTGGGGGACAACCTCCAGGGCAGAAAAGACCACATCGCGGAGAACGGCTACAAGTATCTGGAGCTGGCGGACATCTCCTGACCGGGCATACGGCCGCTATATAGGGCGGCTGACCGTTCCAAGCAGCCCCTTTCCCGGGCCGTGCAGCAGTTCAAGGCCGCGGTCAGCCGTCGGAGCGGCCGGAAATGCCTGTGGCAGTCCGGCTCGGCCCTATCATCCGAAAGGATGCCGATCCGGCCGAAACCCGCCAATCTATCGCCAACAATCCTCTGAACTGGATTCTGAATAAGGACTGATACCAATGCCCAAAAAGAAGGCCCCCGAGGAGGGGGCAAAGAAGGTAACCAACCCCAACGTCATGGGCCTGCGGCCCGAGGTGCTGGAGCAGCCCATCACCGAGACGCTGGAGATCAACTACATGCCCTACGCGATGAGCGTCATCGTCTCCCGGGCCATCCCGGAGATCGACGGGTTCAAGCCCTCCCACCGCAAGCTGCTTTACACCATGTACCAGATGCACCTGCTGGGGGGCGCCCGCACCAAGAGCGCCAACGTGGTGGGCCAGACCATGAAGCTCAACCCCCACGGCGACGCGGCCATCTACGACACCATGGTGCGCCTCAGCCGGGGTTACGGGGCCCTGCTCCACCCCCTGGTGGACTCCAAGGGCAACTTCGGCAAGGTGTACTCCCGGGACATGGCCTGGGCGGCCAGCCGGTACACCGAGGTGCGGCTGGACCCCATCTGCGCCGAGCTGTTCCGCGACATCGACCAGGACACGGTGGACTTTGTGGACAACTACGACGGCTCCATGCAGGAGCCCTCCCTGCTGCCCACCACCTTCCCCAACGTGCTGGTGAGCGCCAACCAGGGCATCGCCGTGGGCATGGCCTCCAACCTGTGCGGCTTCAACCTGGGCGAGGTGTGCGACGCCACGGTGGCCTTTCTGAAAAACCCCCAGGTGAACCTGCTGGACCACCTGAAGGCCCCCGACTTCCCCACCGGCGGCGAGCTGCTCTACGACGAGGGGGCCCTTCGGCAGATCTATGAGACGGGCCGCGGCTCCTTCCAGGTGCGGGCCAAGTGGCGCTACCTCAAGGGCGAAAACCTCATCGAGATCTACGAGATCCCCTACACCACCACGGTGGAGGCCATCATGGACAAGGTGGCCGAGCTGGTGAAGGGGGGCAAGATCCGGGAGATCGCCGACATGCGGGACGAGACCGATCTGAACGGCCTCAAGATCACCATCGACCTCAAGCGGGGGACCGATCCGGACAAGCTGATGGCCAAGCTCTTCCGCTCCACCACCCTCCAGGACTCCTTCTCCTGCAACTTCAACATCCTCATCGCGGGCATGCCCCGGGTGATGGGGGTGCGGGAGATTCTGGACGAGTGGACGGGCTGGCGCATGGAGGGGGTGCGGCGGCGCACTTACTTCGTGATGAAGAAGAAGCAGGACAAGCTGCACCTGCTCCGCGGCCTGAAAAAGATCCTGCTGGACATCGACCGGGCCATCAAAATCATCCGGGAGACCGAGGAGGACGACCAGGTGGTGCCCAACCTGATGATCGGCTTCGGCATCGACGACGTGCAGGCCGAGTACGTGGCCGACATCAAGCTGCGCAACATCAACAAGGAGTACATCCTCAAGCGCATTGAGGAGGTGGCCGGGCTGGAGGAGGAGATCGCCGACCTCCAGGACATCGTGAACAACCCCGGCCGCATCAAAAAGCTCATCGTGGCCGAGCTCCAGGCGGTGCAGAAGAAGTACGCCGTCCCCCGGCGGACGGAGATCGTCTACGAGTACCAGACCGCCGCCGCGGAGGACGCGGAGGACGAGACCCCGGACTACCCGGTGCACGTGTTCTGCTCCCGGGAGGGCTACTTCAAGAAGATCACCCCCCAGTCCCTGCGCATGAGCGGGGAGCAGAAGTACAAGGAGGGGGACGGCCCCTGGCTCCAGTGGGAGGCCTCCAACCGGGACGAGCTGCTGGTCTTTACCGACCGGCAGCAGTGCTACAAGGCCCGCCTGAGCGACTTCGACGACTCCAAGGCCAGCCTGCTGGGCGACTTTTTGCCCACCAAGCTGGGCATGGATCCCGGCGAGGGCTTCGTGTGGGCCTGTGTCACCGCCGACTACTCCGGCCACCTGCTGTTCTTCTTTGAAAACGGCAAGGTGGCCCGGGTGGCCCTGTCGGCCTATCAGACCCAGACCCGCCGCAAGAAGCTCACCGGCGCTTACTCCGACAAGTCCCCCCTGGCGGCGGCCTGTCTGCTGACAGAGGACACGGAGATGGCGGTGACCTCCACCGAGGGCCGGGCGGTGGTCTTCCACACCGCCGCCCTCACCCCCAAGACCACCCGCTCCACCCAGGGGGTCAACGTCATGACCCTCAAGCCCAAGTACAAGGTGGCCGACGCCCGCCCCCTGGCGGACACCACCATCGTCAACGCCGCCCGCTACCGGGCCCGCTCCCTGCCCATCGCAGGCATGCTGCTCCGGCCGGAGGACCGGGCCGAGGAGCAGATGACGTTACTGGAATAAGATAAAGAAGGTATCGGCTATGAATCGTGTCGCAAAGCAGTATGTCCTCCCCTATCTGTGGATCACCCTGGCGTCCGCGGTGTACGCCGTGGGCTTCAACTGGTGCTACGAGCCCAACCAGATCGGCTTCGGCGGCATCACCGGCGTGGGCCAGATCATCAACCACATCCTCCCCTGGGCCCCCATCGGCACCGTGGTCATCATCCTGAACATCCCCCTGTTCCTGCTGGGGTGGAAGCTGCTGGGCGGGCACCTGCTGGTGTCCTCCCTTTACTCCATGTTCATCTCCTCCATTTTCATCGACATTCTCCACATGATCCACACCTTTGAGCCTATGGAGCCCATTCTGGGGTGCATCTTCGGCGGCGTGATCATGGGCGGCTCCCTGGGCGTGGTGTTTCTCCAGGGCGCCACCACCGGCGGCACCGATCTCATTGCCCGCCTGCTCAAGCTGAAGCTGGCCTGGCTGCCCATGGGGCGGCTGCTTCTGGCGGTGGATCTGCTGGTCATTGTGGCGGTGGCCGTCGCCTTCCGCAACATCTACAGCGCCCTCTACGGCGTGGTGGCCCTGTATATCTCCTCCTTCGTCATGGACCAGGTGCTCTACGGCATGGACAACGCCAAGGTGGCCTATATCATCAGCGACGCCTACGACCAGATTTCCCACGCCATTATTCACGATATGGACCGGGGCGTCACCCTTCTCCACGGCGAGGGCGGCTGGTCCGGGGAGGACAAGAAGGTGCTGCTGGTGGCCTTCAAGCAGAAGCAGATCGTGGCCCTCAAGCAGACCGTCAAGAGCATCGACCCCAACGCCTTCCTGATCGTGTGCGAGGCCCACGAGATCCTGGGCGACGGCTTCCGGGAGTATAAGCACAACGATCTCTGAGCTGTCCAGGGGCGGGGGAACGCGCCCCTGGACACCCCCCGCCCTGCATATGCCCTGCTTTTTTGCCCGCAGGCGGATAACCCCCTGTGCTCTGTCATTTTACGCTGGAAAGGAGACCTGTTTATGCCCGGTTTTGAGAAGGTACGCAAAAATCTGGAGGCCCACGGCTTCGATGTGACCTGCTTCGACACGGCGGCGGAGGCCGCGGACTACCTGGACCGCAGGCTGGACGGCAAAACGGTGGGGCACGGCGGCTCCATCACCCTCAAGGAGCTGGGCCTCCTCGATCGGCTCCAGAGCCACGCCGTGGTGCGCAGCCACTGGCTGGGAGACAGCTTCGCAGACGCAGCCGCCGCCCCGGTCTATCTGACCTCGGTCAACGCCCTGGCGGAGACCGGCGAGCTCATCAACATCGACGGCACGGGCAACCGGGTGGCCTCCACCATCTTCGGCCATGAGGAGGTCTACTTTATCGTGGGCGTCAACAAGCTGGCTCCCGACTACGACGCCGCCCTCTGGCGGGCCCGCAACGTGGCCTCCCCCAAAAACGCCCGGCGGCTGGGCAAAAAGACTCCCTGCGCCGTCCGGGGGGACAAATGCTATGACTGCAAAAGCCCGGAGCGCATCTGCCGCGCCCTGGTGGTGCTGTGGGAGAGGCCCACCGGCATCGGTCGGGCCGAGGTGGTGCTGGTCAACGAGCCTCTGGGCTACTGAGGAGGGGAGGGCGTGGCATTGAAACGAGGCATAGCGGCGCTGGCGTTGAGCTGCGCCCTGCTGCTCACCGGCTGCTCCTCCCTTCTGGAGAACCCCTATGCAGTGGTGGAGCCGCACACGGAGCGTCCGGCCACGGCCGAGGACTCCTCCGCCGTCCAGGCGGGCACCTATTCCGAGCTGGTCAACACCGTGCTGTTTTTTGTCTCCCAGGGGACAGAAAAGGGGCTGATTCAGCTTACCGACGACTATGACGGGGATGTGGAGGAGGATCTCAACCGGGCCTGCCTGGAGGTGGCCAAGGACGACCCTCTGGGGGCCTATGCGGTGGACTTTATCAAAAACGACTGCACCAAGGTGCTCACCACCTATGAGGCCACCATTACCATTTCCTACCGCCGCACCCGGGAGCAGATACGCAGCTTGGTCAACGTCACCGGCACCAGCGCCATCCGGGACGAGGTGCGCGCCGCCCTGGCTGATTTTCAGAGCGAGGTGGCCCTGCGGGTGGGCTACTTCACTGAGAGCGCCGACTCCATTGCCGCCCTGGTGCGGCAGGCCTACTACGACGAGCCCGCCGGCGCCCTGGGCATGCCGGAGTTTACCGTCTCCCTCTACCCCGCCTCCGGCGGGCAGCAGCGCATTGTGGAGATCCTGCTCACCTATCCCGAGGACACCCAGGCGCTGCGTCAAAAGAGCGATGACCTCCAGAGCACGGCAGATGCCCTGGTGCTCCCTCTCCGGCCCCATCAGCTCTCCCCCTCCGCCCGGCAGGCCGAGCTCTTTTCCCTGGTTCGGGAGCACGTCCGCGCCCGGCCGGAGGGCGGTCCCACCGCCTGGGACGCCCTGCTGGGCGACGGGGCGGACAGCGAGGGGCTGGCCCTGACCTTTCAGCTCCTCAGCGGGAAGATGGAGGTTGGCTCCGTTCTGGTGGAGGGTACTCTGAACGGCGAACCCCACTTCTGGAACCAGCTCACCGCCGACGGCGGCGCCCACTATGTCGATCTCACCCGCGACGCCTCCGGCACCACCTATTCCGCCGCCGACCTTCTCTCCCTGGGCTACGTGTGGGAGGGCGCGGAAGAAAATGCAGAAAATTTGAATTAACCCCTTGACAGCGGCGGAACGGTTCGCTATAATATAATCCGTCGCTTGCAGGTGTAGCTCATCTGGTAGAGCGCCACCTTGCCAAGGTGGAGGTAGCGAGTTCGAGCCTCGTCACCTGCTCCA
>NZ_CAXSQB010000074.1:0-6593 GCF_964239415.1 Clostridium sp. ATCC BAA-442
GAACACGGAAGTTAAGCTCACCTGCGCCGAAAATACTTGTCTGGAGACGGACCGGGAAGATAGGTAACGCCGACACAGAAAACGGACTTCATATGAAGTCCGTTTTTTGTTCTCTTGAAGAGGAGTGGGAGAGCGTGCATTATTCAGGGGTGCGGCGCGGGGTGTTTGTGGAGCGCCCGAACCGCTTTATTGCCCATGCGGAGCTGGATGGCCAGCCGGTGGTCTGCCATGTCAAAAACACCGGTCGCTGCCGGGAGCTCCTCACTCCAGGGGCTGTCATTTATCTACAGGAGAGCGACAATCCAAATCGGAAAACCCGCTATGATCTGATTGCGGTGGAGAAGGGCGGGCTGCTGATCAACATGGACGCCCAGGCGCCCAATCAGGTTTTCCGGGAGTGGGCGGAAGGCGGCGGGTTCCTGCCGGGGCTGTCGCTTCTGCGGCCCGAGACCGCCTGGGGAAAGTCCCGGTTCGACTTCTACTGGGAGTTATCCACCGGACGGCGGGGATTTGTGGAAGTAAAGGGAGTTACCTTGGAGGAGGACGGCCATGCCCGTTTTCCCGACGCGCCAACGGAGCGGGGAGTCAAACACCTGGAGGAGCTGATCGCCTGTCAGGCTGAGGGCTATGAGGCGGCGGTCTGCTTTGTGCTCCAGATGGCCGGTATGCGGGATTTTGCCCCCAATGACCTTACCCATCCGGCCTTCGGCGCGGCGCTGCGGCGGGCGGCGGCGGCCGGTGTACAGATTCTGGCCCGGGAGTGTACCGTGACACCGGATTCCCTTGCCATCGCCGGGCCGGTGCCGGTCTGCCTGTAACCGGTCAGTCCGTCCATAGCCGATGAAAATACACAGACAACCAGAGAGGAGCCGGAGACGGCTCCTCTTTTTTGCTTGACTTATATCGAATATTGATATAGTATCATTGTAACGATAATCGACATAAAGGGAGGCGAGCGGCATGGCCCGAAAGAAGCTGGAGACATTGACGGAGCAGATGTTCTATGTCCTGCTCGCCCTGCGGGAGGAGCGGCACGGCTACGGTATCATGCAGGCCATCGCCGAGCTCACCGGTGGCCGGGTCAGCGTGGGGGCGGGGACCTTGTACGCTCTGCTGGAGCGGTTTGAGAAAGACGGACTCATCCGCCGCACCCGTACGGAGGACAACCGGAAATATTACGTTCTGATGCCGGAGGGGGGGCGGACCCTTCAAAATGAATATGAGCGTATCAAGAAGCAGGCAGCGGACATGGAGCGGGTGCTTCAAAAGGAGGAAGAGTCATGAAGCGACGTTTTTCCCTGTTTACCTATCCAATGATGGATATGAAGGCGGCGGAGGCTGAACTGAACCGCCGGGCGGCGGCGGGCTGGCAGCTGGAAAAGGTATGGATGGGCGTGCTGGCCGTTTTTGTCCCGGCCCATGTACCGGTGTGCTACTGTATCGACTGGAGCGATCCGGGCCGGGACGACGGGCCCGGCTACCGCGCTCTGCTGGCCGACGCGGGGTGGCGGCTGCGCCAGCGGGTGACCTGCCAAAACATCTATGAGGCCCCGGCGGGGACGACGCCCATTCAGACCGACAGCGTGCTGGAGTACCGGCGGTTCCAGGACAGGGCGCTGCGGCGGACGGGCGAAACCTCCCGGCGCCGGGGCGGTGGAGCGCCCTGACGGCGGCTGTGTGCGATCTGGCTGACAGGCGGGTTCTGGGGGCGGCCTGTCTGACGTTCCTGATGGATGTGGTGCAGAGCGCGCTACGGGGAGAATGGCTGCTCCTGCTGGCGGCCCATACCCGCTGGATTGAGGAGCCGTATCGGGTTGAGTTCAAAGTATACGCTGGAGGAGAAGATTGCGGACAGATGGACGCTTCCCTGGCCCTGGCTGGCGGACTGGACGGCGGAGTGGTGCAGGAGACAACTGGGGGCCGCTGGGCAACCGCCTCTGGAGGGGTATGAGGGTGTGTGGCACATCCGGAGCGGGGAGCGAACGGAGACGGCTGACCGGGGAGAATCGGGATGGGTGCTCCAGCGGGGGAATACAGTGTTTCGGATGAAGGACGGCGCGCTTCCAGACGAGATGTGGCTGGACGAAGTGCTGTCCAGGCTGGAGGGGGAGACATGAGGAAGCAAAAGAGTATCCGCTGGTTCCGCTACACCGTCGAGGATGCCAAGGCGGCCCAAGCGGAGCTGGACGAGCAGGCGGAGCGGGGCTGGGAGCTGGAGGAGGTGGGGCTGTTTACCGCCACCTTCCGGCGTGCGGAGCGCCCCCGCCGGTGCTGGGTGGAGCCCGCCCGGTGGAAGAGCGAGCGGAAAAAGGACTGGGATGCCCGGTCGGACTATCTGACCCTCTGCGGGGAGGCCGGATGGGAGTTGCTGGAAGAGGACGGGGGACTGTTTTACTTCCGGGCCAAAGAGGGAGGCGATCCTGCTCCGATCCAGACCGACAAGGATATGGAGTGGAATTACGTGTGGAAAAAGGCCCTGGCCGACCAGGTGTGGAGCCTGTCCTATCTTGCCGTCTATTGGTCCATCTGGACCGTAGGGGGGTACATCAGGGAGCACCCCCGCATGTGGGAGCTGTTCCTGTCCAATATCTCCATGGCCATGGCGACCCTTGTGCTGTTGTGGCTGGGAATGGATCTGTTTTTCGTGGTGCGGGTGCTCCGCTACCGGGCAAAATGCCGCCAGGTGGTGGCAGAGGGGGAGCCCTTTCCCGTACCACGGCGGTGGGGAGCCAGACTCCGGGGGATACGCCCGCTGATAGAGGGAGTGCTGATTGCCGTCCTCGTCCTGTGCCTCCTGTTGAGCGTTGGAGAAGGGCAGACCAATTATATAGACGGCTATTCCGCCTATACAAGGGAACAGAACTCCATCGCGGCCGCATCCTTCGAGTATTGCCGCTATGATCAGGAGGAAGGCGATTTGTGGGTGGAGCGGATGGACTGCCGCGCCGGCTGGCTGGCGGAGTGGATCTGTGAGGATTTCCGGGCTGCGGAAGGGGACGAAAAACGACTTCAGCGGGAATTCCACCGGCACAGGCCGACGGCTCTCCGGGCGGTGGAGCTGGGGTTCGACCGGGCCTGGAGCTATTCCAGCGGGGAATATGAGGGCCTGATTTTACGAAATGGAAACCAAGTGCTCCGTATCGAGGGCAATCAGATTGACCTGACCGGTGCCAAAACCCTGGCGGACATCCGCGCCTGGCTGGCGGAAGGGGCGTAGGGGCCGATACCCACAGGCCCCCGGGCGGGTGAGGGCACCTGCCCCTACAGGGGAGCAAATCCGGCGGCAGCGCTCCGGCGTGCCGCCGGAAAAGCGCGGGCGGCCACAAGGGACGCCCCTACGGGGCGCATATCAGACTGCGGCGTAGGGCCGATGCCCCACACAAGAAAGGGGGAAGAATGATGAAGAGGACGATGAGGAAATGGTTCTACTTTGATGGGAGCGATGCCAAGACGGCGGAGGCGTGGCTCAATCGGCTGGGGGCGGAGGGCTGGCGGCTGGGCAGACTCAGCACATGGACGGCATGCTTCTGGCAGACGGGGGAGAGGGTACGCTGCGCCGTGACGACAAGGCGGCGGGGGGATGAGGAATTCCGCGCCCTCTGCCGGAACGCGGGCTGGGGACTTGGCTCAGATGGCCGGGAGGCTAGTGGAGGCTTGCATCCCGCCATGCCCTGTGATAGGATAGGAGCAGACTGGAAATCCTTCTCTCAGGAGTGTGAATTACGATGGAAAACCTTCTCTTTATCAACGCCTGCGTGCGTGGAGAGCGCTCCCGCACGCTGAAGCTGGCCCGGCGCTTTCTGGACGCCTACCGGGCGGCCCACCCGGATACGGTGATCACCGAGCGGGATCTCTGCGCCGCCCGGCTCCAGCCACAGTACCCGGAGGTGCTGGCCGAGCGGGACGCGCTTTGGAGTGCGGGCAAGCTGGAGCAGCCCATGTTTGAGCCCGCCTGGCAGTTCGCGGCGGCGGATAAGCTCGTCATTGCCGCCCCTTTCTGGGATATGAGCTTCCCCGCCATCCTGAAGATCTACCTGGAGCGCATCTCCGTCACCGACCTCACCTTTGGCTACAGCGAGGAGGGGGCCATGGTGGGGCTGTGCCGGGCCTCCAAGCTGCTCTATATCACCACCCGGGGCGGCAACTACGCCGGCACCCCCATGGAGACGGCCACCCCCGTGCTGAAGGCCCTGTGCACTATGTACGGCATCCCGGAGTTCCAGTGTCTGGACGCCGAGGGGCTGGACGATATCCGCAACGACAAGGAGGCGCTTCTGGCCGACGCCGCCCGCCGTGCGGAGGCCCTGGCGGAGGTGTTCTGAGTGCGGCCCCACATCCTGCTGCTGACCACCGGGGGCACCATCGCCTCTCTGCCCACGGCGGAGGGACTGGCCCCCGGCCTGGACGGGGAGGCCCTGGCCGGGCTGCTCCCCCAGGGAATTATGGACTGCTACGACATCACGATCCGGGATATCCTCCACCTGGACTCCTCCAACATCCAGCCGGAGGAGTGGCAGACCATCGCCCGCCACGTCTTTGAAAACCGGATGGAGTACAGCGGCATCGTGATTACCCACGGCACCGACACCATGGCCTACACCGCCTCGGTGCTCTCCTTTATGCTGCGGGGCATCTCCATCCCGGTGGTGCTCACCGGGGCCCAGCTCCCCATGGCCCACCCCCTCAGCGACGGCATGGAGAATCTGCGCACCGCCCTGGCCATGGCGGCCTCCGGCGTGCCGGGGGTGTTCCTGGCCTTCGACCGGAAGGTGATTCTGGGCTGCCGGGCGGTCAAGACCCGCACCACCGACTTCGATGCCTTTGAGAGCGTCAACTGGCCCCTGGCCGCCAATGTGGACGGCAAGGGGCTGCAGATCCACCGGGAGGCCATCCCCGCCCCCGCCGGAGCGTGCGCCCTGCGGGACAAGCTGTGCGACAAGGTATTCCTCATCAAGCTCACCCCCGGACTCGACCCGGAGATCTTCGACATGCTGCTCCAGATGCACTACCGGGGCATCGTCATCGAGGCCTTCGGCGCTGGGGGGCTGCACTTCGTCCGGCGGGATCTGATCGCCAAGCTCCAGGCGGCCGCCCGGGCGGGCATGACCGTGGTGGTGTGCTCCCAGTGCCTCTACGAGCCCAGCGACTTCTCCGTCTACGAGGTGGGGCAGAGGGCTCTGGCCCAGGGGGTGATCCAGGGCCGGGATATGACCACCGAGGCGGCGGTGACCAAGCTCATGTGGGTGCTGGGCCAGACCGGCGATCCGGAGATCATCCGGGACTACATGGAGCGCTCCCTGGCCGGGGAGATGGCGTAATCAGACAGCGCGCGGAAAGGGGGGGGGGCGGAGGGCCCTTTTTCAAGATTGTGAAGAGGAAGCGGAGCTGCTCTGGGCCAGATACCACTCCCCCCAGCGGCACATCTCGTCCAGAATGGGGGCGAGGCTCCGGCCGAAGTCGGTGAGGCTGTACTCCGTCTTGGGCGGCACCACCGGATAGACGGCGCGCCGGAGCAGGCCGTCCCGCTCCAGCTCACGGAGCTGCTGGGCCAGCATCTTGTCGGTGGCCCGCGGGATGCGCCGGTGCAGCTCGTGGTAGCGGAGGGTGCCCGCGTCCATCAGGTGCCAGAGGATCACCGCTTTATATTTTCCGCCCACAAGGCGCAGGGTGGCCTCAACGGGGCAGGTAAAGCCGCAGCAGGGGATTTCCATAGGGGAGCTCCTTTCCATTTGGGTAGTATCTACCCGAAAAGTACATTCTTGCGCGGAAGATGGATTCGGATATAATGATAGTACAGGCCGGCCTGAAATACAACCTCGTAAAGGAGTATCCGAGATGGACTTTTTGAAATTGGTTCGGGCGCGCTATTCGGTGCGCCAATATCAGAACCGTCCGGTGGAGCCGGAAAAGGTGGAGCAGCTTCTGGAGGCGGCCCAGGCGGCCCCCACCGCCGCCAATTGCCAGCCGGTGCGCCTGCTGGTGGTGGAGACGCCGGACGGGCGCAGACGGCTGGCCGGGGCGGCGGAGCTCTACGGCGCGCCCCTGGCGGTGGTGGTGTGCGCCGACCGGAGCCGGGCGTGGAAGCGGCCCTTTGACGGCAAGCAGACCACAGACATCGACGCGTCCATCCTCACCGACCACATGATGCTGGCGGCGTCGGCCCTGGGGCTGGGCTCGGTGTGGATCTGCTACTTCCAGCCGGAGGCGGTGAAGGCGGCCCTCGGCCTGCCGGAGCACCTGGAGCCGGTGAACATTCTGGCCGTCGGATACGCGGACGGCGCGCCTGCCAGCCCGGAGCGGTGGCGGACGGAGCGCATTCCGCTGGACGAACTGGTGCTGGCGCGGGCATAGGCAGACACCCCAGGGATGGTCATTCCATCCCTGGGGTGTTCAGGCGGTCAACAGGCCCTCCTGCGAAACGGTTCGGAGGGACGGAGCGTGTGAAAGGGAACCGCTGGGGTTCCCCCGCGTTGGATCTGACAGCTTCTTGAGCCTGCTTGAAGGTTCAAAAGCCTGCCGAACCGTTTCGCAGGAGGGCCTGTTGACCGCCTGAACACCCCCCGGATGGAATGACCATCCCTGGGGTGTCTGCC
>NZ_CAXSQB010000074.1:6603-13850 GCF_964239415.1 Clostridium sp. ATCC BAA-442
GACAAAATCGGGGGGGGCGCTTGTTTAGGTCTGGGGGAGGGAGGCGCACAGGCCCTCCAGGTGGGCGATCCACCGCTCCAGAGCGGGCAGCTCCGGCCGGGCCAGGGCGGCGGAATAGAGGGCGTAGGCCTCCGGCCGGGCTTCGGCCAGCCAGCGTAGGCTCTTCTTGGGCCCCTGGTAGGGCTGCCCCGCCAGCAGGCAGAAGATCTCCAGGCTGTCCACTAGCACCCAGTGCCAGCGGAACAGGCCCTCTGTGTCTCCACGGCCGGCCCTCCGGAGCATCTTGCGGCACCAGGTCGCCTGGGAGCGCAGCTCCTCCGGGGTGGGGAGGGGCTGCGTCGCCCGCCAGGCCCGCACCCGGTCGATGAGGGTCTGACCCCGTCCTTCGGTGTCCAGCAGGAGGGCGGCGTCGGCCAGCTGGGGAAAGGCGGAGGGGGCAAAGGGCTCGTCGAAGCGGGAGACGGGGTAGACGAACGCGTCCAGCTGCACCGATCCCACGACGGACATGTCGTGGCGCTCCGGCCCGCCGGCGGTGAGCACCAGGGCGTCAAAGTCGCTGTCGGGGCCCCAGGAGCCGTCGGCATAGGAGCCGTAGGCGAGAATAGCCAGGGGAGCGTAAGCCCCGGTCAGATAGGCGAGGACGCCCGGAGGCGTCAGGGGGGAAGCCATGGGAGTTCACTCCAATCGATTGAGAAAGTCCGCGCACTGGGCGGGGCTGCGGAAGATTTGCGCCTCGCCCTTCCAGCCGTCCAGAAGCTCCAGCACCCGGGGCCGCTGGGTGCGGTGGAAATCCCAGATCCAGCGGATGAACGCCGGGTCCAGCCGCTCCGGGCAGCCCTCGGCCATGTCGGGGCGGGTGCGCCCGCGCCAGCGCAGGATCCGCCGGAGGGCCCGGAACAGGCAGAGCCGCCTGGGGTAGTCCAGAAAGAGCACCGCGTCGCACCGCTCCAGCCGCCGGGGCAGGGTGCGCAGGTAGTTGCCGTCCATCACCCAGGCGTCCCCCGCCAGGGCCGCGTCCAGCCGGGCGTCGAACTCCGCGCGGGTGCGGTTGATCCACCCGGACTTCCACCACAGCCGGTCCAGATAGACGGCCGGCAGGCCCAGCGTTTCCGCCAGGGCGCGGGTGAGGGTGGACTTGCCCGCGCCGGGGCAGCCGATGACCAGCACCCGGCGCATCCTACATCTCCCTCCGGCCCTCCAGGGCGCGCATGAGGGTGGCGTCGTCGGCGTACTCCAGATGGCTGCCCACCGGGATGCCGTAGGCCAGGCGGGTGACCCGCACCTGGAAGGGCTTGAGCAGGCGGGAGAGGTACATGGCGGTGGCCTCCCCCTCGGTGTCCGGGTTGGTGGCCATGATGACCTCCCGGACATCCCCCTTGGCCACCCGGTCCACCAGCTCCTTCACCCGGATGTCGTCGGGGCCCACGTGGTTCATGGGGGAGATCACCCCGTGGAGCACGTGATAGAGGCCGGGGTACTCCCGGGAGCGCTCCATGGCCACCACGTCCTTGGGATCGGCCACCACGCAGATGACCGACGTGTCCCGCTTGGGATCCTGGCAGACGGGGCACAGGCCGTCCCCCTCGGAGAAGTTCTGGCACACGGGGCAGCAGTGGATGGCCGCCTTTGCCCCCACGATGGCGTCGGCGAAGGCGGCGGCGTCCTCCTCCGGCAGGGAGAGGACGAAGAAGGCCAGCCGCTGGGCGGTCTTGCGGCCGATGCCGGGGAGCCGGGCGAACTGCTCCACCAGCTTTTCCAGGGCGGGGGGGAAGTACTGCATGGGTCAGTCCCCCCTCAGGGCGGCGATGGCCGCCGCCGGCTCGGGCGCGCCGTACACCGCCGAGCCGGCCACCAGGGTGTCCGCACCGGCGGCCACGACCGCCGCGGCCGTCTTGGCGTTGATCCCGCCGTCCACCTCCAGGCGGCAGGAGGGGTTATACCGCTCAATGAGGGCGCGCACCTGGCGGATGGTGTCCAGTTGGTGCTCCAGAAAGGCCTGGCCGCCGAAGCCGGGCTCCACCGTCATCACCAGCACCATGTCCAGCCCCTCCAGGTAGGGGAGCACGGCGGAGGGGGCGGTGATGGGCCGCAGGGCCACCGCCCTTTTCACCTTGCAGGCCTCCATCCGCCGCAGGGCCTCGGCGATGCCGGTGGGGTGGTCGGCCTCCAGGTGGACGGAGAGGAGATCCGCCCCCGCCTGGGCAAAGGCCTCCACATAGCGCACCGGCTTGTCGATCATCAGGTGCACGTCCAGAAACATGCCGGTGCATTTGCGGATGGACTGCACCACCGGCACGCCAATGGTGAGATTGGGGACGAAGCAGCCGTCCATCACATCCACGTGCAGCCAGTCGGCGGAGGACACCCGGCGGATGTCCCGCTCCAGGTTGGCAAAATCCGCGGAGAGGATGGAGGGGGCAATTTTAATCATTTTTTTACCACTCCTTGAAGGGAAGTTCAGAATTCCGTGGTAGGATAGGCCCCAGGGCTCAACCGGGGGCGGGGCAAACGGAGGAGCGGGCACATAAGATACACCAAGCGGATGACGCCCGGGGCCCCGCCGGCTCTCCCCCGCGCCCACGCGGCGCCGGCCCGGCGGCCCATGCCCCGGAGGAAGCGCGCCGCATCATATAGGCGTATCCGGGGGAAGGGTTCCCCCGGATACGCCGGTGGTTCCAGCACAGGCCGCGCCTGCGGGGCTCAGTGGTAGAAGTCGTTGGTGTGGCACTCCCGGGCCGCATAGCCCGCGCCGCACAGGGCGTCCAGAATGGCCCGCTTGTGGGTGTGGCCGAAGGCCTCCAGGGTGACGCGAAGCTCCACGCCGGACTGGCGGTTGATGTTGACGAACTGGTTGTGCTCCAGCTTGATAATGTTGCCGTTGGCCTCCGCCACGAGCTGGGCCACCCGCAGCAGCTCGCCGGGGCGGTCGGGGAGCTGGACGGAGAAGGTGAACACCCGCCCCCGGTTGATGAGGCCGTGCTGCACCAGGGAGGCCACGGTGATGACATCCATGTTGCCGCCGGAGAGGACAGGCACCACGTTCTTACCGCGGCACTTGAGATGGGAGAGGGCGGCGATGGGCAGCAGGCCCGCGTTCTCCACGATCATCTTGTGCTTTTCCATCATATCCAGGAAGGCGTCCACCAGCTCGTCGTCAGGGATGGTAATGATGTCGTCGATATTTTTCTGAATATAGGGGAAAATTTGGTCGCCGGGGGTTTTGACGGCCACGCCGTCGGCGATGGTCTCCACCCGGTCCAGGGTGACCACATGGCCGGCGTCCAGGCTGGCCTTCATGGAGGCCGCGCCGGAGGGCTCCACGCCGATGACCGTCACGTTGGGGTTGAGGAGCTTGGCCAGGGTGGACACGCCGGTGGCCAGTCCGCCGCCGCCGATGGGCACCAGAATCACATCCACGTCGGGCAGATCCTGAAAGATCTCATAGGAAATGGTGCCCTGCCCGGTGGCGATGGCCGGGTCGTTGAAGGGGTGGACGTAGGTGAGCCCCTCCTCCTCCGACAGCTTGGCGGCCAGCTCCGCCGCGTCGTCGAAGGTCTCGCCGTGGAGCACCACCTTGGCCCCATAGTCCTTCGTGTTGTTAACCTTCACCAGCGGGGTTGTAGTGGGCATGACGATGGTGGCGGACACCCCGGCGGCCTGGGCGGCGTAGGCCACGCCCTGGGCGTGGTTGCCCGCAGAAGCGGTGACCAGCCCCCGGGCCTTCTCCTCGTCGCTGAGGGTGCTGATCTTATAGTAGGCGCCCCGGATCTTGTAGGCCCCGGTGACCTGCATATTCTCCGGCTTGATATAGATCTGGTTGCCGGTGGCCTTGGAAAAGGCGGGACTGTAGACTAGACTGGTGTTGCGGATCACCCCGGACAGCACGCCGCGGGCCTCCTTGAATTCCTTTAATGTCAGCATGGGGCAGACTTCCTCTCCGTATCATACCATATTTCCTTCTATCATAATGACTTTTCCGCCCAAAGTCAACGTGTTATTGACACCTGGGGCGGGGAAAGGTACAATGAAGCTAACCTCGTTTTTGGAGGAAATGTCAATGGCGAAAATTGTGAAAAAATCTCCGGCCCCCCTCTATCTGGCGGCGGCGGTGTGGGGGGCGTGGGCCGTGCTGGCCCCCCTGTATGCCTGGTGGCATTTTGCGCTGGCGGCGGCGGTCTCGGCGGCCGCCTGGCTGGGGGGGCGGAAGCTCTTTCCCGACAAGGTGCTGATCCTGCCCGACCCGGAGCCCGCGCCGGAGCCGGAACCGGAGCGTGCCGCCCCGGAGGACCCGCTGGCCGTCGAGCGGGCGCGGGCGCTGGCCGAGCTGCGGCGGCTGGACGAGAACATCGAGGACGCCAAGCTCTCCGCCCAGATTGTCCACATGGAGGAGGTCACCGGCAAGATCTTCGACATCGTGGCCGGGCAGCCGGCCAAGCTGCCCCAGCTCCGCCGGTTTCTGAACTACTATCTGCCCACCACCCTCAAGCTGCTCAACGCCTATGACCGCATGGGGGCCGCCGGGGTGGAGGGGGCCAACATCGACGGCACCATGGGCCGCATCGACGCCATGATGGACAAAGTGGTGGAGGCCTTTGACAAGCAGCTCGACGCCCTGTTCGCCGACGAGGCGCTGGATATATCCACAGACATCACCGTTCTGGAGCAGATGCTGGCCCAAGAGGGGCTCGGCGGAATGCAGATGGGACAATCATAACAATGGAGGAACTGCGATATGGCTGACAAGACGGATTTTACCCCGGAACTGACCCTCACTCCCAACCTGGACGCCGCAGCGGCGGCGGAGGCACCCCAGGCCCCCGAGGCGCCCGCCCTCACCCTGGACCCCACCGGGGCGGTGGATGCGGCCGCGGCCCAGAAGGCCAAGGACGAGCAGGCCATCCAGCTCGACGAGAGCAAGCTCACCGAGGCGGAGCGGAAGATGGTGGACGACTTTGCCAAGCAGATCGACCTGACCGACTCCAACGTGGTGCTCCAGTACGGCGCGGCGGCCCAGAAGAACATCGCCGGCTTTTCCGAGAGCACCCTCAACTCCGTGCGCACCAAGGATCTGGGGGAGATCGGCCAGGCCCTGTCCTCCCTGGTGGTGGAGCTGAAGGGCTTCGGCAAGGAGGAGGACGAGAAGGGCATCTTCGGCTTTTTCAAAAAGAAGAAAAACGAGCTGGAGGCCATGAAGGTGGCCTACACCAAGGCGGAGGCCAACGTGGACAAGATCGCCGAGGTGCTGGAGGGCCATCAGGTGACCCTGATGAAGGACATCGCCATGCTGGACCAGATGTACGAGCTCAACACCAAGTATTACAAGGAGCTGACCATGTATATTCTGGCGGGCAAGAAGCGTCTGAACCAGGTCCGCGCCAACGAGCTGGAGCAGCTCCGCCAGAAGGCGGCCCAGTCCGGCACCCAGGAGGACGCCCAGGCCTACAACGACCTGACCAACATGTGCAGCCGCTTTGAGAAGAAGCTCCACGATCTGGAGCTCACCCGCATGATCTCCATCCAGATGGGCCCCCAGACCCGGCTGATCCAGAACAACGACACCCTGATGCTGGAGAAGATCCAGTCCTCCCTGGTGAACACCATCCCCCTGTGGAAGAGCCAGATGGTGCTCTCCCTGGGCCTGGAGCACTCCCGCCAGGCCACCGCGGCCCAGAGCGCGGTGACCAACATGACCAACGAGCTGCTGAAGAAGAACGCCGACATGCTCAAGATGGGCACCATCGAGACCGCCCGGGAGGCCGAGCGGAGCGTGGTGGATATCCAGACCCTCCAGCACACCAACGAGCAGCTCATCTCCACCCTGGATGAGGTCATGAACATCCAGCGGGAGGGGGCCCAGAAGCGCCGGGAGGCCGAGGCCGAGCTGGGGAGGATCGAGGGCCAGCTCAAGCAGAAGCTCCTGGAGCTGCGGGGCTAAGCTCCGCCCGACACATTTGAGTGAGGGAATCCCATGAAATTTCTGAAAACCCACACCGGCGCCATGGTGGTGCTGGCGGTGGTCATTGTCCTGTCCGTCCTGCTGGGCTCCCACCGCTCCCTGGTGCAGGCCAGGGAGAAGGTGGAGGCGCAGTTTGCGCCCATCGCCGGTGATCTCCAGGACTGCCTGGACATCACCGCCAACCTGCTCACCGTGGCGGGGCGGTACCTGGACGAGGGTGAGCTGGGTGAGCTGACGGACAGCCGGGCGGCCCTGGCGGAGAGCGGCGGCATCACCGAGGCCCACGCGGCGTATGAGCGCCTGCTAGGGGACGCGGAGACCGTCTTTCTCAAGCTGGAGGACTGCGCCCTGAGCGGACGGGACGCGGACTATGTCAAGGGGTTCCGCACCGACCTGGCCGCCGAGCAGGACACCATCGCCCGGGACGGCTACAACGCCGCCGCCGACCGCTACAACGAGCGGGTGCTGGGGGGCTTCCCCGCCAGAGTGCTGGGGACGCTCACCTTTGTGCGCCCGGCAGAGACCTTCCGATGAGAGGAGCGAGAGGCATGAGACGACAGCTTGCGGCGGCCCTGCTGGGCGCGGCTCTCCTGACGGGGGGCGCCCAGGCCGTGGCGGAGCCCACCGCCGCCCGCTATGTGGCGGACGAGGCGGACGTGCTCAGCAGCGAGACCGAGCAGTACATCATCGATAAAAACCAGTCTCTCTTTGAGGACACCGGCGGCGAGATCGTGGTGGTGTCGGTGGATTTTATGGACGGCATGGATGCCGCCGACTACGCCATGGCCGTGGCGGAGAGCTGGGGCGGCATCGGTGACGAGAGTCTGAACAACGGCTTTCTGCTGGTGTACGCCGTGGGAGAGAACAAGGTGTGGGCCATGGCGGGCTCCGGCATCGAGGACGCCCTCCCAGCCTCAAAAATCGAGGGCTGGCTGGAGGCGGACTTCTACGGCGGCTACGACGCCGGAGAATACGACAGCGCCACCCGCGCCTTTTTCGACGACGTGTATGGCTGGTATGAGAGCTATTATGGCACATCTGCGGGGACTGTGGTTCCGTCTGAGCCCGGGCGCGACTTTGGCTATTACCCTGAGCCGGAGAATGACTTTGTGTTCGCTGTGGTCGGGCAGATGGTGCTGTTTCTGCTGATCCTCCTGGTGGTGGTCGTGGTGTGCGCCGCCGACGGCTGGCGCTACCGCCGCTACCGGCGGCGCTACCTGCTGCCCGGCATGCCTCCCCCGCCCTATGTCTACCGGCCCTTTATCTTCGGCCGGTGGGGCCGGCCGAAGAT
>NZ_CAXSQB010000075.1:0-13441 GCF_964239415.1 Clostridium sp. ATCC BAA-442
GCGCGCTGGCATTGATGACCGCAGTGGGGCCTCCCGACTGCCCGATGATGCAGGCTCCTCTCAATTCACTCATGAATCGTACCTCCCTGACCGTAGTTTAGTTTGGTGAACCTAGCGGTTTTTGCGTAAATATCATAGCACGTCCTCTTGCAATTGGCAATGAAAACTGATAGAATCATGTGGCAAATAAACGAAGGAGATGAGCCCTCTATGCCACTGGTTACCACGAAGGAAATGTTCCGAAAGGCCTATGACGGCGGTTACGCCATCGGTGCGTTCAATGTAAACAATATGGAGATTGTTCAGGGCATCACGGAGGCGGCCAGAGAGGTTCGCGCCCCCATGATTCTCCAGGTGTCGAAGGGCGCCCGCGCCTATGCCAACCACACCTATTTAGTCAAGCTGGTGGAGGCGGCGGTCATTGAGTGCCCCGAGATCCCCATTGCCCTGCACCTGGATCACGGCCCGGATTTTGAAACCTGCAAGTCCTGCATTGACGGCGGCTTCACCTCCGTGATGATCGACGCCTCCTCCAAGCCCTTTGCCGAGAACATCGAGATCACCCGCAAGGTGGTCGAGTACGCCCACGACCACGGCGTGGTGGTGGAGGCCGAGCTGGGCGCGCTGGCCGGCATTGAGGACGACGTGCAGGTCTCCGCCGAGGAGTCCCACTACACCCATCCCGAAGAGGTAGAGGAGTTCGTCTCCAAGACCGGCTGCGACTCCCTGGCCATTGCTATCGGCACCAGCCATGGCGCCTACAAGTTCACCGCCGACCAGTGCACCCGCAACGAGAAGGGCGAATTGGTACCCCCGCCTCTGCGCTTCGACATTCTGGACGAGGTCTCCAAGCGCCTGCCTGGATTCCCCATCGTGCTCCACGGCTCCTCCTCTGTCCCCCAGGAGTACGTAAAGATGATCAATGAAAACGGCGGCAAGATGCCCGATGCCGTGGGTATTCCTGAGGAGCAGCTCCGCCAGGCTGCCCGTCTGGCCGTGTGCAAGATCAACATCGACTCTGATCTGCGCCTGGCCATGACCGGCACCATCCGCCAGTTCTTTGCCGAGCACCCCGACAAGTTCGACCCCCGCGAGTATCTGAAGCCCGCCCGGGCCAACATCAAGGAGATGGTCAAGCACAAGCTCATCCATGTGCTGGGCTGCGACGGCAAGGCGTAACATCTGCCCGGAAGCGGGGAGAGGAGAAATTCTCTCCCCGCTCTTTTCTTCTGGTTTAATCGCCCGGTTCCGCCGTAGGACAGGCTAAAAAAGCATTTGCGTGCGCGGTCAATTGCGCACGCAAATGCTTTTTTAAGGCAGAGGGCACCAAGCGACGCGTCCTCTTAAAAATAGTCGGAGATATAGGGTGCTTGCTGCTCAATGGCATCCTCCAGCATATCGATGGTGGCTTCGTCAGCGCTCAGACGTCCTATCCTGGCCAGGTAGTCCGGGCGCTTATATCCCATCAGCATGGTGGTCATCGTCTGAATACTGATCTGGTCGGCGCACGGTTCCGCAATCCGCTCCGCCCGCCCCTGGCCGTTTTGGGAGATGCACAGCCGAAACGCGCCCTGGTTACACTCCAGAATCGGATCGGTCAGGGTAAAGCGCCACTCACGCTCCATGGAGTCCGCCTTAAAGGGGTAGTCCGCCACAAATGCGGGAAAATCCACGATACGGGCCATATAGTAGGGTGAGATTGTCTCCTTTATGCTGGCGTCCTCCAGCAGGAAGGCCAACGGCTCGTCGGTATATATACTCCCCTCCACCTGGGTAATCATGGAGAAATGGGCAGAGACAAAATTCCACAGCCCGGTACGCGCCTCCTCGCTACGGAAGATCATGTCCTTAATATGAAAGACTTCGTTGGAAATCCAGTAGATGACATATCCGTCCGGCTCGTTGCGCTCGTTATAGTAGACCGCGGCCATGATGTCGTCCGGATCCCACAGCCAGTACTCATTCCACGCCAGCTCATCCCGAAGCACCGCGCCATGGGTGTGCCAGGCATAACGGGCGTAAGCCTCCTTTACCTCAGGGCCATCTGTTTTGACCCGCCGGACTGTCCCCGGCACCTGCCGGGCCTTGGGGAGCTGATAATCCTTGATCTCATAGGAGATTGTATCGGATACTAGCTCCCAGCCCTTCCGCCGGTAATAGGGGATTGAGTATGGATATAGATAGCAGATATACTGCCCACGCCTGCGCATATTCCGCAGGGCCTGCTCCAGCAGCCTGTGCATGAGCCCTAGGTTAGAATACTCCGGATAGGTTCCCACACCGGTCAGTCCTCCCATGGCATAGGTGCGCCCGTAAATCCGCACTTGCATGGGGTAGACCGCCACCTGGGAGACCAGGGTATCTCCGTCAAACCATCCGAGCACGTCGGCTTTTTCCATGGTCGGAAACTTGGCGCGGATAATCTCCTTCTCCTGCCAGCCCACCGAACTCAGCTCCTGGTCTGTCACCTGAAACACATAGCGGAGCAGTGCATTGTACTGCTCCAGATAGTCGCTGCTGACCGGGCGCATATTCAGCCTTTTTTGATTCATGTTTCCATCCTTTCTTGGAATTGGGGACGTGCTTTTATTTTAGCAGGGACAAGCGCCGTTTGCAACGTATCTCTGTCGAACAGTGAACGGCATAGCCAAACCCCGGCCATGCCGTCCACTTGCTTTCTTAAGAAATATAGGGTTGTTTAACCACCTGCCCGTCCGACACTATGATCTCTCCGCCGGCCAGTACCGTGTGGATGTTCCAGTCCCGGTCCACCAGCAGCACATCCGCATCCGCTCCCACTGTCAGGCGGCCCTTGCGTGAGAGGCAGAGCCCATCGGCCACATTCTGCGTCAAAAGACGGATGGCCCGCTCGGGCGGCACTCGGTGCTCCCGCACCAGACGGCGGATGGTGGGGAGGAGGTTGTCCATCTTGCCCACCCCCATGCCCAGCATGGTGCAGTGATCCTCCGACCATCGCGGCATGCTCCCTCCGGCGTCGGAGCTGATGGTGATGCGTTCCAGCGGTGCCTCCTCCATGGTGCGCAGCACAGGCAGGGCGCACTTTTCTGGGTCGGCATTGGCAGTAAAGTCCACCATCCCGCCCTTCCGGGCAAACGCCGCGGCCTCGCTCTGCCAACGGCTCATGTGGGTGGGACGGAAGTGCCAGATGGGCAGATCCGTGGCCTCCAGCAAGTCATAGACCAGGCCGAGTCCCCGTTTTCCGCTGCCCATATGGATGTGTACCACGCCGGGTTTTCCGGCGGTCAGGGCCCCCAGCCGCACCTGACAGGCCATATGGATGAACTGCTCAAGCGTGGGGTGGCCGCCCCGGTGGTCCGACAGCGCCACCTTGACGCCCAGAACCTCTGAGAGGTAGGTCACATCATCCTTCAGGGAGCCGGTGACAGTAGGGGAGGGGATGTCATACGCCCCTGTCAGGCAATAGGCCGTGAGCCCCTCCTCATTCAGCGCCTTGGTCTTGGCCAGCAGGGCCTTGGGGCTGCGGGTGGCGCTGTCGGTACCCAGCAGTCCCACCGCCGTGGTGACACCCGCGGTAGTAAAATCCGTGAGGGACAGCTCCGGCACACGGCTGCGGAAGCCACACTCTCCGCCGCCGCCGGTAAAGTGGACGTGCTGATCCACTAGGCCCGGAAAGGCCGTCAGGCCGCTTCCGTCCAGCACGGCCACGCCGGGCAGGTTGGGGACCAGCCCCTGGCCGACGGCAGCGACCCGCCCGCCGCACAGAAAGAGGTCGCAGATCCCCTTGGGATCTGGATCGTACAGTTGTACTGATTTCAGCAATACCGTCTTCATTTCGTTTCCCATCCTATCGACACCCCATCTTAATAAGCATCCACGATAACCCAATCTTCCGGCGACAGGCCGGAGCGGATCTCGGTCACGCCGTCCCCGGACAGTCCGGTCTCCACCGGCACCTCCACCGGCTCCCGCGCGTCGTCCCGCAGCACGCGGACCACACCGCCTGTCACCGCCTCAGAGGGAACGCTCATGCAGTCCTCGCTCTGGGCCACCAGGATCTCCACCGTGACGTTCATTCCGGCCTTCAGCTCCTCGGCACGGGTCAGGCTGATCTCTACACTGTAGTCCGTTACCCCGCCGGAGGACACGCCGGTGTCATCCATACGGCTTACAACCCCGTCGTAATCCCGCGCCTCATGGGTCTGGCCGTCCGCAAAGGTGATCCGCGCCTGTTGGCCAACCCCCACCTGATTGATATACAGCTCATCAATCTCCACAGAGACACACAGGGAATCCGGCTGGGCCAGGGTGGCCAGGGAGGTGGCCGCCGCCGCATAGTCGCCGGTCTTGAACGGGCGCTCCAGCACCGTGCCGTCCACGGGCGCCGTCACGGTGTAGTCCGCCCGCTTGGCCTCCAGTTGGGCCAGGTTGACCTGCGCCGACTCTACCGAGAGAGAGGCGTTGGTTACGGCGTTGGTCAGGCTGGCGTTCTCCAATGTCATCACCGTCTGACCGGCAGTGACGGCGGTTCCCGCCTGGATGGGCAGGGAGGCCACCTGGCCGGACTGGGTGGCGTAGATGGACTGCTCCGTGGCGTTGGCCACTGTTCCGGCCTCCATACAGGCGGCGCCGCCCACCGAGGCTAGAGCCGCCGTCCCGCTCAGCACCGCGCCCGGATTGCGGAAGGTGAGCTCCACATACACGCCCTCTCGGCCGCCGGAGAGTGCCGTAGACGTGTCGTACACCCGTTCTACCGTCCCAGTGACGGTACCTGCCTGTCCCGGAAAGGTGATCGCCGCGGTATTGCCCGGGGCCATAGCCGCCGCGTCCTCCGCCGCAAAGGGCACCGTCAGGGTGAGGTTGGCGCTGTCCACCAGTGATGCGATGGCGGTTCCCGTATTCACATAGTCTCCCACGTGGACATAGACCTCCGTCACCGTCCCCGAGGCATGGGCGGGAACGGTCAGCTCCGTACAGGCGTCCACCGCCTGGGCATAGGATGCCTGCGCGCTGTTCAGGGACAGGCGGGCTTGGGTGATCTGATCCTCCAGAGCGCCGGAGTCCAGCACATAGAGCACCTGTCCGGCTGTAACCGTGTCCCCCTCCTCGATGGAACAGGAGAGGATCTTGGCGCTGACGGTGGGGATGACGGAATACTCCTCCCGATAGCTCACCGTCCCCGTGCCCTCCACAAGCTGCTGCACCAGAGTCCCGGTCTCCGGATGCACACATTGGTATTCATCCACGCCGCCGGAGCAGCCGCTCAGCAGAAGCAGCGCACCGGTCAGCGCAGCCGCCCCCTGTTTCAATCGTTTCATTCCATCCACCTCTTTGTTATTCCACGCTCTTGAGCGCGCCCAGCATGTCGATCTCCCGCATTTTACGCCCGATCACCACGTTGACTGCCAACGCGAACAGGAGCGTCACCGCACAGGACAGGGCCAGAGAGGCCGGCCTGGTGGCCTCCATCAGAGGCATGGTGGTGATGGAGGCCAGGATCATGCGGTTCAGGGAAACCCCCAGCGGGATGCCCAGGAGAATCCCACACACGGCGAAAATGATGTTTTCGCTCAACTGAAGGGTCTTGATCTCCTTCTCATAAAAGCCCAGCACCATCAAGGTCGCCAGACTGCGGAGCTGCTCAAAGAAGCTCATGATGCCGAGATTGTAAATGACGATGCAGGCCAGCCCGCCGCCGAACAGGATCAGGATATAGACTACCATGGACATGCTGCTCAGCCGCTCCACCGCGGCAGCTGTGGCGGCCTGACGGGTCTGCCATGCGTCCACGAAGTCATAGTCCCCCAGCCGCGCGGCCAGCGCCTCCGGCCCATCGCTGGTGAGGTAGGCGGCCGTGGGCGTGTAAGCCAGGCCCAGGCTCCTCCACAGGCTGCGGCTCAGACAGGCCCCGCTGACACAGCGGTTGACCTCCGCCACGGACACGGAGTAATACCGGCTGTCCCCGGCAAACCGGAGCGTCACCCGGTCGCCGGCCCGCAGTCCCAGCTCATTCGCCAGGGACTCCTCCAGTACCAGCCCGTTTTTCGGAAGGGTGAGCGCGCCCTCGGCATAGGGGTCATACCGCTTCAGCGAGACCTGATCCTCCGTCACTGTGAGCGCCGCCGTGGCCCGCTGCGAGTCCGTGTAGAGCCAGCAGGCGGTGCTCATCTCCAGCTCCGCCTCCGTTACACCCATGTCATTGGCGAGCCGCCGGTACTGCCCCTCAGTCACCGACGTGCTCAGATCCACCATGAGGTCGTAGCGGTTCTGCCGCTCGGCCAGCGCGTCCGAGTAGGCCTGAATGGAGTCCCGCAGAGCAAAGGCCAGAAAGACCAGTGCCATACAGAAGGCAATACCGAAGATACAGGTGGCCATACGCACTTTGTTGCGGAGGGTATTGCGGATGATGTACTTCTGATTAAAGCCCATCCGATGCCAGACCGGGCCGAGCCGCTCCAGCGCCACGGGCTTTGTGCTCCTGGGCGGCTTGGGCCGCATACACTGGGCCGGGGTCTCCTTCAGCAGCGAGCGGGCCACCAGCCAGGCGCTCCCGATGCAGCACAGGGCGGTCAGCCCCAGAGCCCGCCCCCAGGCGGCAAAGTCGTGTACCACCGTATAGGGCGGCAGATCACACCCGATGGCGATGGTGGAAACGATCAGGGCGGACACATACCGTCCCAGCCATGCGCCCACCGGGAACCCTACCACGACCACCAGGAGGGCATGGAGCAGATAATAGCACATGATTTTGACATCAGAGTACCCCAGCGCCTTGAAGGTTCCGATATCCGAGCGGGCGTTCTCGATCAGCCGGTTCATGGTGCTCACCATCATCAGCACCGCGCACAGGAAAAAGAGCACCGGGAAAATGTTGAGTATGGGCGCCAGGTTGTCCCGCATCTCCAGCAGATAGTAGGCCTGGGTATTGTCCTCCAGTGACAGGATGTTCACGACCCGGTCCCCCAGGGCCGCGTCCACCGCCAGCCGGAGCCGCGCCGCAGAGAGGCTCCCGTCGGTGGTGATGCAGATCTGATTGTAGCGGTTTGCCCCCATCAGCTCCTGCAAAAGCGTCTCATTTCCATAGGCAAAGGCATAGTGGGTCAAATCCGGGGCCGGCGTTGTGGTATTCACATAGTAGAGGCACTCCGGGTCTTTGGCCAGTCCGCTGATCCGTACCCGCAGGTACCGGCCGGTTCCCGTCAGTGTCAGCTCGTACCAGTCCCCGGGATGGAGCCCCCGGGCCCTTGCCAGCGTATCGCTGAGCACAATCTCCCGGCTGCTCTCCGGCAGGCGGCCCTCCACCACATAGGGCGTGTTGATGGCGTAGTCCCCGGGGACGGCATAGAGCTGGAGGGTCACACTGCTGTCGTGGCGCTCCTCCGCGTCCAGAACTACCCGAGGCTGCACCCCAGTCACCCCTGCGATGCCCTCCAGCGTCCGGCAGTCCCCCTGGTCCAGATTGACGCCTGTGAGCCAGTAGTCCGCCACATTCTGCCCATCCAGATAGGAGGCGGAGATGCGCTCTATATTGGTGAGGATGCCGCTGAGGGCGGTATAGACCATCACCGCGATCATGGTGATGATGCTGACCGAGATCAGGCGGGAGGCCGTGCGGCGCAGATCCCGCACAAAGTTTTTCCAGATCATCCTACCACTCCAGCTCCTGCACAGGCACCGGACTCGGATTCTCCTCAAAAGATTCGATTTTTCCGCTTTTCATCCGAATGAGCACGTCCGCCGTCGGCGCCAGCGCCCCGTTGTGGGTGACCACCACCACGGTCTTCCGGCTCTTTTTGCACAGATCGTACAGCAGGGCCAGAATAGCCTTTCCGGTTTGGTAGTCCAGCGCCCCAGTGGGTTCGTCGCAGAGCAGGACATCGGGATTCTTGGCCAGCGCACGGGCGATGGCGCCGCGCTGCTGCTCTCCGCCGGAGCACTGGGCTGGGAAGTTGTTTAGCCGGTCTCCCAGCCCTACCATGGCCAGCACCTGCCGGGAGTCCAGAGGATTCTTACAGATCTGGCTGGCCAGCTCCACGTTCTCCAGCACCGTCAGATTGGGCATCAGGTTGTAGAACTGAAAGACAAAGCCGATGCTCTCCCGGCGGTACTCCGTAAGCTGACGCTTGTTGAAGCCGGAGATCTCCCTGCCGTTGACCGTCACCCGGCCGGAGGTGGGGGAGTCCATGCCGCCCAAGATGTTGAGTACCGTCGATTTGCCCGCGCCGCTGGCCCCCAAAATGATGGTGTATTTCCCCTCCGGTATGGTAAAGCTGATGTCGTCTACCGCCCGAATGGTTGTCCTTCCCATGGTGTACTCCCGCACCACATGTTCCAATTGGACCCCTGCCATACGCGCCCACTCCATTTTCGCTATAGTGAATTTGACGAAATTCTTCCGCTTCTCTTTATTTTTTCTTCTATATTAGATCATAGCGCCAAGCGGCAAAAAACGCAAGCCCAGTGGCGACAGGAAAAGCCCCCGCACGAAAGCTGTGCGGGGGCTCTGATGGGTTTATTTGTCAAACGCCGGGTTGGTAAAGTAGATGTTTTTCTGGTCCATCTTCTCCTTGGCCAGACGCACCGCCTCGCCGAAGCGCTGGAAGTGAACGATCTCCCGCTCACGCAGGAAGCGGATGACGTTGTTGACATCCGGATCGTCGGACATGCGCAGGATGTTGTCGTAGGTAACCCGGGCCTTCTGCTCGGCGGCCATGTCCTCGGACAGGTCGCAGATCACATCGCCCTTGACCGCCATGGAAGCGGCGTTCCAGGGGAAGCCGGAGGCGGCGGTGGGGTAGACGCCGGTGGTGTGGTCGACGAAATAGGGCGCAAAGCCGCCCTCCCGCACCTGCTCATCGTTCAGATTGCGGGTCAGTTGATGGACGATGGCGCCGATCATCTCCAGATGCCCCAGCTCCTCGGTGCCGATATCGGTCAGCAGGCCCTTGAGCTCGGGGTAGGGCATGGAATAGCGCTGGCTCAAATAACGCAGGGAGGCGCCCAACTCGCCGTCCGGCCCGCCGTACTGACTGATGATGAAGGAGGCCAGCTTGGGGTTGCAGTTGGCGATCTTGACCGGATACTGCAGCTTCTTCTCGTAAATAAACATTTACTTCATGCCTCCTTCCTGGTAGTTCCAGGGCCAGGGCTCACTCAGCCAGGCAGCCCATGTCTTCGCGTTGGCCGTGGCCATCTGGGTGACCGGTCCGTTCATGGCCTCGTATTTCTCCCGGGCCTCCTTTTCCATTGCGGCATACTGCTTATAGAGCTCAAAGGCCTCCGCGTCGCCCTGGTGGGTGTCCAGGTAGAGGCCCAGCTCCACCAGAACAAACTCCAGGGCCTGGAGCTCCGCCAGCGCGCCGCCCATCACCTTTGCCGCGTCCGGCTTAACGCGGAAGGGGAGGTTCAGGCCGGGGAAAAGCGTACCGTTATTCAGCGCATCCTGCTGGGAGTAGCGCTTGGGATTGGTCTGCTGGAAGGGGACATATGGGACCGCCAGCGGGGCGCACTCAGGCATAGTACCGCAGGCGTCTCCGCAGGTATTTGGCATATTATTGTCGGGATACAAACGCAGTTCCTCCTTACATAAATTGAAGAGGGAAGGGGGGAGGCGGCTCCCACCAGCCCCCTTCGTCACATTCTATGCAGGGAGAGAAAAAGGGAACCCGCCCGCATCGGCCCGAACGCGGGCGATGGGGCGGGTTTTGGAATCGGGTGGCGACTGACAGACAGTTTTTCCGCCTCACGTTGCGTTTTATTTTAATTTAACCTTTACCACCAGGCGCTGCACCGGCCCAGGCTGTCCCAGCGCCACACGGGGGGCGTGGAGGTCCTGGGGCCAGACGATGTAGAAGGTACCCGGCCGGATGGTGAGCGTGTCCCACTCAGCCGTATAAAACTGGATGTCTCCCTTTGGGTCATACTCACTCAGCGCGCGAAGCTCCGCGTCGGGCAGGGCATAGCCCGCACCCTCCATGCCGGAGAGCAAATATTGAATATCCGCATAGTTCTGGTGGCACTCCAGCTTGCACGCCTCAGGCGGCAGCGTGTCCACCTCAAAGAGCGTTGCAAACACATTGTCCCCGTCGATGTCCATCCGCTGGCCAGGCGTCAATGCGCCAACGTCCGCCGAAGCCAGCCACTCCAATGCCGTTTGAAACCGTTTCCCCAGACCATAGTAGAGGGACGCATGCTCGATTTTGTCAACGACCATAGAAAGCACCTCCATTGTTTCCTGTCTTTATCCTATCGTGTCTGCACGCAAAAGGCAACAAAAATCTGTAAGGTGTGTTATAATAAAAAATATCCTCTCATACCGTGTCTGAGAGGGGGCGTTTGATATGCAGAAAATTGGAAGCTGGGTCCTGCTGGCCGCGTTGGCCGTCGGTACAGTCTATTTTTTCTGGTTCTGGCCGGGCCGGGCCGCTTTGGCGACCTTTTCTCCCATCCGCAGCGGTGGACAGACCCTGGTTCTGGATGCAGGTCACGGCGGGGAGGATGGAGGCGCGGTCTCGCTCTCCGGGGTACCGGAGAGCGGAATCAATCTGGCCATTGTGCAGAAGCTGGATCAGCTTCTGGGGTTGTATGGCGAGGCACCGCTTCTGCTGCGCAGTGAGGATATCTCCCTCCATGATGACAGTGCGCAAACCCTCCGGGAGAAAAAAGTCTCCGACCTCCACAACCGTGTGGCCCGGATCGAGGAGACGGAGCATGCTGTCCTGCTCAGCGTACACCAGAATACCTTTCCGGACGGGAAGTACCACGGCGCTCAGGTGTTCTATTCCAACGGAGAGCTCAGTCAACCTCTGGCACAACTCACACAGGAGACACTGCGGGCCGCACTGGACCCGGGCAACACCCGTGAGGCAAAGCCCATCCCGGACAGCGTCTATCTGATGAACCACATCACCTGTCCGGCGATCCTGGTGGAATGCGGCTTCCTGTCCAATGCAGAGGAAGAGCTGCTGCTGCAATCCGGCGCCTATCAGACCAAGCTGGCCTCCGCCTTGGCCGCCTCCTGGCTGCAATGGCTGGACGAGGAGGGGAGAGGGGAAGGCTTTTCACTACAAAAGGGAGGCGTCGCCTCAGAATGAAAGCAAAAACACTGTTTTATTGTACCGAGTGTGGAAATGAAACCCCAAAGTGGTCCGGCCAATGTCCCGCCTGCCGGGCATGGAATACCCTTGTGGAGCGGCCGACAGAGCCGAAAAAGAGGAGTGCGGCCGCCGCCTCTGTCGCTGGGGGCGGCCTGCGGGGAACCGGCAACCGGCCCAGGCCCATGCGCGAGGTGGAAACCACCCACGAGCTCCGCTTTGAAACCGGGATGAATGAGCTGGACCGGGTGCTGGGCGGGGGAGCGGTGAAGGGCTCTCTGGTGCTGGTGGGGGGTGCCCCCGGCATCGGCAAGTCCACCCTGATGCTCCAGATCTGCGACAACCTGTGCCGTTTTGCCTCTGTGCTCTATGTCTCCGGGGAGGAGTCGGAGCGGCAGATCAAGCTGCGGGCGGAGCGGCTCCATGTCCGTGGAGAGGGAATGTACCTTCTGGCTGAGACCAACCTAGAGGATGTGCTGGAGTCGGTCAACGAGCTGAAGCCAGACGTGCTAATTGTGGACTCCATCCAAACCCTCTACAACGGGGATCTGACCACCGCTCCCGGCAGCGTGGGACAGGTAAAGGACTGTACTATGGCGCTGATGCAGTTGGCGAAGGGGCAGGGGATCACCGTCTTTGTCATCGGACACGTCAATAAGGAGGGGTCTATCGCGGGCCCCAAGGTGCTGGAGCACATGGTGGACTGCGTGCTCTATTTCGAAGGTGAGCAGCAGAACTCCTACCGCATTCTGCGCGCGGCAAAGAACCGTTTCGGTGCCACCAATGAGATCGGCGTCTTTGAGATGGAGGACTCCGGCCTGAGCGAAGTGCCCAATCCATCGGAGATGCTGCTCTCGGGACGGCCTCAGGACACCCCTGGCACCTGCGTCACCTGCGTCATGGAGGGAGTGCGGCCTGTTTTGGCCGAGGTACAGGCCCTGCTGGCGCCCACCAGCTTCAATGTACCGCGCAGGACCGCCAATGGCTTCGACTTCAACCGGGCGAATCTGTTGCTGGCTGTTCTGGAAAAGCGGGGTGGACTGATGGTCAGTTCCTGTGACGCCTATATTAACGTCATCGGCGGCTTGTTTTTGGACGAGCCCGCCGCCGACCTGGCCATGATCGTCGCCCTGGCTTCCAGCTTCCGGGACAAGCCCGTGCCTGGAGATCTGGCCGCCATCGGCGAGGTTGGCCTGACCGGAGAGCTGCGCTCAGTCAATGCGTTGGGCCAGCGGCTGAGCGAGGTGCGCCGTCTGGGGTTCACAAAGTGCCTGATCCCAGCCCGTACCGGCGGAAAGCTGGACGCCCCGGACGGCCTGCAGCTCATTCCGGTCCGCAACATCCGTGAGGCGCTGGCCGCGCTTTTGTAGGCGTCACAGTTGTACCGCAGTTCCGCCGCGGCACAAAATTGACGCAAGGAGATTCCGCACAGGGCACGCCGCAGGAGGATGCGCGCTCCAATGTGCAGTATCCGTCCTGTTGATAGACACACGCACTGGTGCAGGCTATCAGGCTCACCGGTATCACTCCAATCGAGAGGGGGTATATCTCCAACTCAACAAAATAAAAACCTTTCAGTTTAGATATTGTACCCAAAAAAGGGGCGGAGTATTCCGCCCCTTTTTTGTATGCCCGCAGGGCATGAACAACCACCCCGCGCGCCCCCTCAGAAGGGGGCCGCCCCTGAACAACATCCCCCGCGTCAGCGGGGCCAACTCAGCCCCCGGGGCAGGCCCAGAAGATAGTCCGCGCTGACTTGGTAGACCTGGCACAGCTTCACCAGGTAGCGAAGCGGTAGCTCGTTTATGCCGGTTTCGTAGCGGCTGTACTGCTTCTGATCGATGCCAATCGCGGCGGCAATGGCCGCCTGGCTCATGTCATGGTCGGCGCGCAGGTCGCGCAGGCGCTGGGTGTAGTCCATGGAAACCGCCTCCTTTGCGGGTATCATACCACGGTTTACTACAGAAGTGTTGACACAAGGTCACATCTGTAGTAAGCTTGCGTCAAATAGGAATTGACTTTCCGAGCAGGGGAGACGGGGGCGGGCCACAAAGCGGCCCTACGGCCCCGGAGTGTAAAGTGGGATTTGACAGACAGGAGGGGAGCGCATGGAGCCCATCGAAATCCACGTCCGGCTGAGCCCGGACGACGAGGTGCTGGCCCTGCGGGCCAGGGTGGCGGAGCTGGAGGCCCAGGCGGAGGCGGCCAGGGCAGAGCGGGACAGGCTGGAATACAAGTACCGATGCGAGAGCCTGATAAACACTGAGCTGATCGACTTGTGCAAGCGGGAGGGGGTGCCGTTCCGGGAGGCGCTGACGCGGCGGCCCTGGTGAGGCCCACCCCCGCCGCCGGGCGGGGCGGGGCGGAAC
>NZ_CAXSQB010000076.1:0-1036 GCF_964239415.1 Clostridium sp. ATCC BAA-442
GGCGGGGGCTTACGCTGTAACGCCCCCGCCGCACCGGCCTGGATGGGGGGAAACGGGGATACGTGCTGGGACGCAGGGGCGGGGCTTGTCCCCGCCCGCAACTGGAAAACTTGGGAAGGAGGAGAAATCCAATGATCTGCAATCTCTGCCCCCGCCGGTGCGGGGCCCTGCGCACGGAGACCGAGGGCCGGGGCGTATGCCGTATGCCGGAGGCGCCGGTGGTGGCCCGTGCGGCCCTCCACCAGTGGGAGGAGCCGCCCATCTCGGGCACGCGGGGCTCCGGCACCGTGTTTTTCTCCGGCTGCTCCCTGGGGTGTGTCTTCTGCCAGAACGACGCCATCAGCCACCAGGACTTTGGCAGGTCCATCTCCCTGGAGCGGCTGCGGGCGATCTGCTTTGAACTCATCGACCAGGGGGCCCACAACATCAACCTGGTCAATCCCACCCACTACGCCCACGCGGTGGCCCGGCTGCTGGCCCGGCCGCTGCCGGTGCCGGTGGTATGGAACTCCGGCGGCTATGACCGGGTGGACACCCTGCGGGGCCTGGAGGGGAAAATCCAGATCTATCTGCCCGATTTGAAGTATGTCACGCCGGAGTACGCGGAGCAGTATTCCGGCGCGGCGGACTACCCGGAGGCGGCCCAGGCGGCCATCCTGGAGATGTTCCGCCAGACCGGCCCCTGTGTGTATCAGGACGGCCTGTTAAAACAGGGTGTTATCATCCGGCACCTGCTCCTCCCCGGGAAATTGGCCGAGGCCAAGCGGGTGATGGACTGGGTGGCGGAGCACTTCGCCCCCGGCGCGGTGGCCTTCTCCCTCATGAGCCAGTACCTCCCCTGGGGGCGGGCGGCGGAGTTCCCCGCGCTGAACCGCCGGCTGCGGCCCTCGGAGGTCCGCTCGGCCGAGGACTATATGGACGCCCTGGGACTGGAGGGCTTCACCCAGGGGGCGGAGGCCGCACGGTCGGAGTACATTCCGGCCTTTGATCTCACGGGGGTATAATAAACGGGCGGCTTTCCCGCGTGCGGGAAAGC
>NZ_CAXSQB010000076.1:1046-7612 GCF_964239415.1 Clostridium sp. ATCC BAA-442
CCGCCCCCCCCCCCCCCCCCCCCCCCCCCCCGTTCATACCAGCCGGGCCATGTCCTCCGGCAGAGGCTGCTCCCAGGCCATGGGTTCCCCGGTGACGGGGTGGCGGAGGGAGAGCCGGGCGGAGTGGAGGGCGGGACGGGAGATGAGGCTGTGATCCTCCGTGCCGTAGAGGAAGTCGCCGGTGAGGGGGTGGCCGGTGTGGGCCATGTGCACCCGGATCTGGTGGGTGCGGCCGGTGTCCAGCTCCAGCTCCACCAGGGCGCGGCCCTGCCTGGTGCGGAGCACCCGGTAGCGGGTGGAGGCGGGCTGGCCCGCAGGGTCCACCCGGCGGGCCATGAGGGAGCCGGGGACGCGGCCGATGGGGGCGTCGATGCGCCCCTCCGCCGGCCGGGGGATTCCCTCGCACACCGCCAGGTAGATCCGCCGGAAGGCGGGGGTGTGGAGCTGGCCCTTGAGCTGCTCCTGGGCGTGGGGGTGCTTGGCCACCACCAGCAGGCCGGAGGTGCCCTTGTCCAGCCGCTGGACGGGGTGGACGTCGGCGGCAATCCCCGCTTTTTTGTAATACCAGGCGATATAATTACAGAGCGTATCGCTGTAGTGGCCGGGGCCGGGGTGGATCAGCACGCCGGGGGCCTTGTTGAGCACCAGCAGATCCCCGTCCTCGTACACGATATCCAGGGGGCCGGGGGTGGGCACCATGTCCCCCTGGCCGTCGGGATCGGCTACCCGGACGGAGAGCACCTGCCCCGCCGCCGGGCGGCAGGCGGTGGTGACCCGCATCCCGTCCAGCAGGATGCCGTCGTCCAGCCACTTGACGCGGCGGATCACCGTCCCCGACAGGCGGAGCTCCCGCCGCAGCAGGGTGTCGATTTTTTCCCCCGCCTGGTCCGCCGTCACGGTCAGCTCCAGGCGGCGGGGGGACTGCTGGACCATGTTTGTGCCCTCCTTGCGTTTTTTCCCAGTATAGCACGGGCGCGGCGGCTTTTCAAACGGCGGATTTTGTAGTATAATAATCAATTAGAATCCAAGCAACGGAAACGAGGTGCCTCCAATGGCGGAAAAACTGGGCCTTTATGTCCATATCCCCTTCTGCCGCAGCAAGTGCGACTACTGCGACTTCTACTCCCTGGCGGGGAAGGAGGGCCGGATGGACGACTACCAAAAGGCGCTGCTCGCCCATATGAAGGAGACCGCGCCCCTCACCCGGGGCTGGCAGGTGGACACCGTCTACTTCGGCGGCGGCACCCCCAGCTTTTACGGGGAGAAGCGGCTGCGGGAGGTGCTCAAAAACGTGGCCAAGCGCTTCGATCTGGCCAAGGACGCGGAGATTACCGTGGAGTGCAACCCGGACAGTGTGGATAAGAAGGTGTTTCAGACCCTCCGGCGGGCGGGGGTAAACCGCATCTCCCTAGGCGTCCAGTCCGCCCACGACTGTGAGCTGAACTGCCTGCACCGCCCCCATACCTTCCAGCAGGCCCAGAGGGCGGTGGCCGCAGCCCGAGAGGCCAAGATCAAAAACATCAGCCTGGATCTGATCTACGGCCTGCCCAACCAGGATATGGCGGGGTGGCGGGACACCGTGGAGCAGGTGCTGGAGCTGGAGCCGGAGCACCTGAGCTGCTACGGCCTCAAGGTGGAGCCGGGCACTCCCCTGGACGACCGGGTGGTGCGGGGGGAGAAGCTGCCCGACGACGACCAGCAGGCGGATATGTATCTTTGGACGGTGGAGCGGCTGGCGGCGGCGGGCTACCGCCAGTATGAGATCTCTAACTTCGCCCGGGCGGGCTTCCAGTCCCGGCACAACCTGAAATACTGGATGGGCCGGCCCTACATCGGCTTCGGGCCGGGGGCCCACTCCGACTTCGGCGGGCGGCGCTACTCTTTTACCCGGGATCTGGAGGGCTATATTGCCGCCGTGCTGGAGGGGGGCACCGTCATCGACGAGTCCGACCTGATCCCCCAGCGGGAGCGGGGCGGCGAATATTTGATGCTCCGCCTGCGCACCACCCGGGGCATCGAGGAGTGGGAGTACCGCCGGGAGTTCTTCATGAACTTCGATCCCATCGAGCAGAAGCTGGAGGAGTACGAGCGCCAGGGCTGGGCGGAGCGGCACGACCGCCGCTGGAATCTGACGGCCAAGGGCTTCCTGGTGTCCAACCAGCTCATTGGGGAGCTGCTGTCCATTCAGGAGGAGGCCACCCTGGAAAAGACGCTGCCCCGGCTGAAGCAGGGAAGGCCGGAGGAGGGGTAAGGGCGGGATTTTAAGACCGCCCGCCGCCCGTGGAAGAAAATTGTAAGAATTGGATTGACAAATCCTGGCCCCCGCTTGTTTACAAGCGGGGGCTTTTGTGTTAACATAATTTTTGTATGACCCGTTTCACAGACGATATTAGGAGGACAAGTATGAAACAATGGATCCGGCGGGGGGCGGCCCTGGGTCTGGCGCTGGCCCTGACTGTCACCGCGGCCTCGGCGTCCCAGGCCATGGGCTGGGACGTACATACCGGGCGGGCGCCCCTCTCCCAGGGGGCCAGCTTGGGAAAGAACGTGTTCTGGAGCGATACCTATTCCGACCTGCGCACCGAGTACTATGTGGAGTATTCCCCCAACGCCAGCGTAGTGCCCACAGTGGCCTACGGCTCCAAGGTTACCGACCGGGTGACCCTGTCCGGCATGGCCCAGACCCTGGAGAGCCAGGGCAAACGGGTGGTGTCCGGCCTGAACGGCGACTGGTATGTGCTCTCCACCGGCGCGCCCACCGGACTGGTGGTGACCGACGGGATTGTGCGGGCCACAGGCTACTACAACGACACCTGGGCCATCGGCTTCAACGCCGACGGCACCGCTTTCATCGCCCGCAACGGGCTGTCTGTCTCCGTGTCCTTCGGAGGGCAGGCCGTAAAGCTGGGCGGCGGCATCAATAAGGTACGAAAGCTGACGGACAGTGCCGCTGTGGGCGGCCTGACCCTGCTGACCGACGACTTCGCCACTACCACCCAGAACACCGAGCCGGGGGTAGATGTGATTCTGTCCCCGGTGGATGACGGCACCGGCACCTACGCTGTTAAGCCTACCATCGGCCGGCAGACCCAGTATGTGGTGGAGCAGGTGCTGGAGTCCACCGGAAGTATCCCCATTCCCGAGGGCAAAGCCGTGCTCACCCTGAACGCCAAGGAGAGCGAGGAGGCCCTGGCCCGCCTGCGGGCCCTTCAGCCGGGGGATACCGTCACCCTTACCGTGTCCAGCAGCGATCAGCGCTGGAGCCAGGCGGTCCAGGCCCTGGGCGGCGTATCCAAGCTGGTCACCAACGGGCAGGTGGACTCCGGACTGGACGCCTCCCGCACCGCCTGGCCCGCCATCGGCATCAAGGCTGACGGCACTGTGATCTTCTACGCCATGGATGGAAAGCAGCCCGGCTACAGCGTGGGCGCCACCCAGGGCCAGGTGGCCCAGCGCCTCATTGAGCTGGGATGCGTGGAGGCCATCTGCATGGACGGCGGCGGCTCCACCACCATTGGCGTCACCTACCCCGACCAGGAGGGCATGCAGGTGGTCAACAAGCCCTCCGACGGCAGCCAGCGGAAGAACAGCACCGCCATCTTCCTCACCACCGGGCTCCAGCCCACCGGCGAGCTGGCCTCCTACTACGTGACGCCTTCCGACAGCATCCTGATCTCCGGGGCCACGGTGCAGCTCTCCGCCACCGGGCTGGATACCAGCTACTTCCCCACCAGCGGCGGCGGCGTGAGCTGGTCGGTGTCCAGCGGCGGCGGCACTGTGGACGAGACCGGCCTCTTTACCGCCGGGGCGGAGAGCGGCTTTGCCCAGGTCACCGCCACCGACGGCTCCGCCTCCGGCACCGGCTACATCACCACCGTCCGCACCCCGGACGAGATCACCCTGACCAATGAAGCCACCGGCGCGGCGGTCGCCAGCCTGAACCTGGACCCCGGCGGCCAGGTGGATCTGAAGGCCTCCGCCTCTTACCGCAAGCTGGCCCTCACCGCCCAGGATACCTGCTTCACCTGGTCAGCGGACCCAGAGGTGGGCACGGTGGACGCAAACGGCGTCTTTACCGCCGGGACAAAGAGCGCCAGCGGTAACCTCACCGTCTCCGCCGGGGGCAAGACCCTCACCGTGCCAGTGAGTATCGCGGGCCACGTCAAGACGCTGGAGGACTGTGAGGGCGACCTGGCCTCCTTCGGTGCCACCAGCACGGCCTCCTACGGGGCCGAGACCGGCCTGGACTACGTCCACAACGGCCGCCAGAGCCTGAGGATGACCTATGACGCCTCCACAGGCGGAACGGCGAGCCTGAACAGCGCGCTGCCCATCCCTGCCGGAGAGAGCTGGCTGGGCGTGTGGGTGTACGGCGACGGCTCGGGCAATACCCTGATGGCCACGGCGGCGGACGCCAGCCTCCAGAGCCGGCAGTTCCTGCTGACCGCCCTGGACTTCACCGGCTGGAAGTACATCAGCGCCGAGCTGCCCGAGGGCGCGGCCACCCTCACCAGCCTGGACGTGATCTATGGCGGCGGCGCGGGCGGCCCGGCCGGGACCATCTGGCTGGACCAGTTCACCACCTCCAATGAGAATGTCAGCGACACCATTGCCCCCACCGTCCGCCTGTCCGTCAGCGGCACTCAGCTCACCGCCGCCGTGTCAGACAACGTGGACCGCACGATTCCCCAGGCCAATATGAGCCTGACCTATGACGGGGCGGCTCTGAACTTTACCTGGAACGAGGCATCCGGAACCCTGACCGCTACGCTGCCCGCCGCCGACAGCGGCTATCATCGGGTGAGCGTCACCGCCTGCGACGCCAGCGGCAACCTGGCCCGCGCCTCCGCGGATGTCAAGCCCGCCGGGACACGTACCTCCCCCTTTGGGGATATGGCGGGTCACTGGGCCGAGCCCTACGCCACCTACCTCTATGACACCGGCGTGTCCAAGGGCACCGGCGTGGAGGCCCCTGTCTATCAGCCGGAAAAGAACATCACCCGCGCGGAGTTCTTCGCTATGGTGGCCCGGTGGATGGACCTGGATCTCACCCAGTACGCCAATGTGGAGCTGCCCTTCGTGGATGCCGCCTCCATTCCGGACTGGGCGCTGAACGAGGTCAAGGCCATGTATAGCCTGGGCATCCTGAAGGGCGGGGCCAACGAGAGCGGCCTCACCGTCAACGCCCTGGCCACCATCAGCCGGGCCGAGGCCATGACCATTCTGGGCCGCACCCAGGCCAAGGGCTACGCCGAGCCGGAGCTCACCTTCTCCGACGCGGGGCAGGTGCCCGACTGGGCGGCCGGCTACCTCAGGAGCCTGGTGGGGCAGGGTGTGATCACCGGCAACGACAACCGCATCCGCCCCAACGATCTGCTCACCCGCGGCGAGGTGGCAAAGCTGCTCTACGCCATGCTGTGAGGGACGGATAAACAACACGGGCCCCCGGTCTCAAAGAGACCGGGGGCCCGCGCTTGTTCCGCGCTCAGCCCCGGCAGCCCAACTCCCCCAGGAGCCGGGCCAGCACCCGCATGCGCTCCCCGAGCAGCTCGCCGTCCCGGGCCAGGGCGTCCTGGAACAGACGGAGATCCTCGTCGATGTGGTCGCTGGAGGTGCATACCTCCACCGTCATGGCGTCCCCCTGCAGGCCGATGCGGTCTACCTGGGGATGCTCCGGGTCGTAGCCCCTGGGGAAGCGGTAGGCCTCCTCCTGGAAATAGAGCTGGGCCCGGCAGGCCAGAATCGCCAGATCCAGCACCCGGTGGAGGGGCAGCTCCTCCGACTGGCGGGACCACTTCTCCCCGGTGTGCCGCCACACCTTGGCGGAGATGTCCACCTTGCCCCGGTCGTTCCACTGGGCCAGGCCCAGGGAGAGGCCTTGGGCGTCGGAGCCATAGGCGGTGCGGCCGTCGATGCGGCCGTAGTCCTCGGCCACCAGGACGGGCTTGTGCTTGAGGGTGGTGGGGATGTGCATATGGTCGGCCTCCAATTAGTAAATTAGTAATTTAGTAAATGACTAAAATAAGATAGCACGCATAAACTTCGCTGTCAAGGGAAACCTTACAAAGGACAAAAGGAGGCTGCGGACGCATGGATATGACCAATCAAGAGTATGGCCGCTACGTCAGCCAGAAGGCCAAGCCCTCGCCCCTGTGGAAAAACCTGCTGTGGGCCTTTGTGACGGGCGGGCTGATCTGCACCGGCGGGCAGGCCCTGCTGAATCTGTTCCGCGGGTGCGGGCTGAACGAGAACGCCGCAGGCACCGCCGTGTCGGTGACCATCATCTTCCTGGCGGCCCTTTTTACCGGTCTCGGTCTGTTCGACAAGCTGGCCAAGCACGCAGGGGCGGGCACGCTGGTACCCATCACCGGATTTGCCAACGCGGTGGTCTCCCCGGCGCTGGAATTCAAGTGCGAGGGGCTGGTCATGGGCGTGGGCGCCAAGATGTTTGTGATCGCCGGGCCGGTGCTGGCCTACGGCATCAGCGCCTCCGTGCTCTACGGCGTGATTCTCCAGCTCTTTTTCCGGGGATAAAGAGCGGGAAGAGGGGGGGCGCCCAGGCGCTG
>NZ_CAXSQB010000076.1:7622-13422 GCF_964239415.1 Clostridium sp. ATCC BAA-442
CCCCCCCCCCCCCCCCCCCCCCCCCCGTCCGGCTTGCAAAAAATTGAGGCAATTCAAACAAAAACACTTGACAAAAGGGATGGACGGTAGTATGATCTAGACAGAAAAAGAAAGAGGTGAGCCCCATGGGCTGAGAAAGCTCATTCTTTTCCGGCCACAGCGTATGGGAAGACCAAATACCTGAAGTTCCAAGCTTGCACTCGTTCCCAACGGACTCAATGAAGTGAGATGCACAAAGGGAAGACCTCCGAGGTGAAGTTCGCCGAAGACGGAAACCAAGTGCCGATTTGTTGCAGGAGACAGTGAAACAAAGGAATTTCCCGTTCTGTTGCTCCACCGCGTGGTAAAATCTGTAGAAAGTGCGAGGTAATGTGTAGTGGTAGAACCCCAGATCGAACGGTAGCCCCCCGGTCACGATGGATGGCCGGGGGGTTGTGCTGTCTCTGGAGTTTTTGCTGCACAGGAGGAGCGTCGGCCCCGGCTGTGCGTTTACAGCAGGCTCAGGCCGTTGATATCCAGCTTGAAGGTCAGCTCCAGGAATTCCGCCGCACGGCGGCAGAGGAGCATCCGCTCCAGAAAGATCTCGAAGTAGTCCATCACGGCGCAGAATTCGGTGTTGATGCCCAGGGAGAGGGTGAGGGTGCGCCGCTCCGGGTCCAGTGTCAGCTCGGAACGCTCGGCGGCATAGTTGACCCGGTCATGGATGTCGAAGCTCTGATGCTCCTTGTTGCGCACCCGGCTGCGGCGCACATCGGTCTTGTCTGCCAGGATCAACGCCGCGGCAACCGGATTGACGGGGAAGGCGGTGGGATCGTCGTGGTGGCCGATGGCGGTGATGACGGCGGCCACGTCGGCGGGCTCCATGCCCATCTTGTCCAAGATGCGGAAGGCCATGACGGCGCCGGTCTGGGCGTGGTCGTGGCGGTTGACCACGTTGCCGATGTCGTGCATAAAGCCGGCGATGCGGGCCAGCTCCTGGTCGTGCTCTCCATATCCGAGCTGGGCCAGGATGCGGGCGGCAAACTCGGCGCAGCGGGTGACGTGGGCAAAGCTGTGCTCGGTAAAGCCCCGGGCCAGCAGGGACTGGTCGGCTTGGGTGATATAGGTGCGGATCTCCTCTGAATTCCGCACGGTTTCATAGCAGATCTTCATGGTGGGGACTCCTTTCCTCCGGGTCGTTTCCTACCTATTATATCCCGCCGGAGGAAAAAGGACAAGCAAAAGCGGCACCGCCCGTTCCAGGCGGCCCCGCTTTGCACTATAGCAGGCCGAGGGTGTGCAGGTAGTCTGCGGCCACCAGGTCCACGTCCTCTCCCAGCACGTCCACCCGGTAGGTCAGCTCACTCATGACCTCGTTGGTGAATTGGCCGGTGAGCAGCTCCAGGGTCTGCTCCAGCTCCGGCGCCCGGTCGGCGAAGTCCTCGAAGAGACCATCCCGGACGGTGAGCACCCCATTGTACTCGGGGAAGAAGGATTTGTCGTCCTCCAAAATGGTCAGATTGGCGTCCTTGTTCAGACCGTCGGTGGCGTACACCACCATGACATCGTAGCTGCCCGACTTGATGGCGGTGTACTTCAGCATGATGTCCACCTGAATGGCCTCCTGGAACTGGAGGCCGTAGAACGCCACGAAGGGGCCGTACTTCATGCTGCCGGCATCGGTGTAAAAGTCCTGCTCCGCGCCGAAGCGCAGCTCCCCGGCGATGGGGGCCAGATCGCTGATGGCCGCGGGGTGGTAGGTATCCATCACCGCCTGGGTGACGCCGATGGAGTAGGTGTTGTCCACGCCGATCTTGCCCAGCATACGGGCGCCGTACTGCTCCCCGATGCGGCCGTTGACGAAGTCGTAGAGGCTCTGCCCCGCGGGAATGTCACTGGTGTCCAGCCCCAGGAAGGTGGTCAGGATGGTGCCGTCCCAGGTATACATCAGGTCACAGCTCGGCTCCCGCGCGGTGAGCTCCTTGAAGTTGTTGATCGAGGTCATGGGGTCGAGTATGCTGACCTCCAGCCCCGTGCGGTCCTCCACAAGCTGCTGCACCATGCGGTTGACCAACTGAACCTCGGAGAACTCCCCGTCGTAGAGGACAAGGGTGCTGGAGGTGTCCTTGGGCAGCAGGGAGGGCAGGCACAGGACGGCCACCAGGACGGCCGCCGCGCCTGCCGTGAGCCGCCGGCGGAGAACGGCGTGCCGGCCGGGGCGGCGGCTGCTGTCCCGCCGGCCCATGCGGCGCTCGCAGAAGGCCATCAGGTTGTCCAGAAGCAGGGCCATGGCCATCAGCGCCGCGGTGCCGGAGAGAATCATGGCCACGTCGTTGCGGCGGATGCCGGTATTGATGAGGTTGCCCAGGCCGCCGCCGCCCACCGAGGAGGCGAATACCGCCGTGCCGATGGCGTTGACCACGGCGATGCGCAGGCCGGTGAACAGCATGGGCATGGCCAGGGGTAGTTCCACGTGGAAGAGGCTGTAGACGCGGGTCATGCCCATTCCCTGGGCCGCCTCCTTGACAGCGGGGGACACCTGGCTCAGCCCCAGGGTGACGTTGCGCACGATGGGCAGGAGGGAGTAGAGGGCCAGCCCCAGGATCACTGTTGGCTTGCCCGCCCCCAGGGGGGTGACCATGATGATGCCCAGCAGGGCCAGGGCGGGGGTGGTCTGAATGAGATCCACCACCCGCAGGACCACGCCCCGGGCCGCGCGGCTGAGATAGCACAGCAGGCCCAGGGGCACCCCGATGAGAATGGCGATGACAATGGCGAACACCACCATGGACAGGTGTTCCACCACCATGGAGAGGGTCATGCGTCACCGCCCCCCTTCCGCAGTCCCTTGGGCACCACATGCTTCTGGAGCAGGTCGATGAGCCCGCCCAGGAGGAAGGCCAGCAGGGCGGCCGGGACGGCGCCCAGCAGGATCAGGGCGTTGTTGCTGGACTGCACGCCCTGGTAGATGAAGGTGCCCAGGCCGCCCAGGCCGATCATGGCGGCCAGCACGGCCCAGCTCACGGTGTAGACCATGGACATGCGCAGCCCGCCGATGATGGTGGGCATGGCCAGGGGCAGCTCCACCCGGAGGAGCTGCTGGGCGGGACTCATGCCGCAGCCCTGTGCCGCCTCCTTATACTGCGCGTCCAACCCCAGCAGCCCAGTGAAGGTGTTTTTCAGCACCGGGAACATGGCGTAGATGGACAGGGCGATGAGGACGGTGGCGGGCTGGATGTGGAGCACCAGGAACAGCAGGCCGATAAAGACCACGCCGGGGATGGTGTTGAACAGGGAGAGCAGGGGCAGGATGAACCGGGCCTGCCTGGGAAAGCGGGAGAGGAGGATACCCAGCCCCAGGCCCAGGACAAAGCCGATGGCCACCGAGACTAGGGTGTAGAACAGATGCACGCCAATGCTTCGGACCAGGGCCTCGGCGTTGCGCGCCAGAAACTCACCCATACCGTCACCCCCAGAGCTGTTCCGCCATGGCGGAGGCCATGCTGGTCTTGGTGATGATGCCCTCCACCTGTTCCGCCTCGCCCAGCACCACCAGATAGCTGGCGCCGCTGGAGATGAGCTGCTCAAAGCAGCCCTTGGCGTCGTCGCCGGAGTGGACGGTGGGGGTGGCGGTGCGCACCAGGGGAGCGATGTCGGTAACCACGTGGCCGTTGAGGCGGATGTCCGCGATGGAAACCGTGCCCGCGTAGCGGCCTGCGTCGTCCACCACGATCAGGGTGTCCACGTTGTAGCGCTGCATCTTGCGCACACACTCGTTGGTGCCGCGGTGGAGGGAGACGGTGTAGACGCCGGTGCGCATGAAGTCGGCGGCGGTCAGCGCCTTATGAGAGGGCGTGTTGATAAACTTGCCCAGGAAATCCTGAATGAGGCCGCTGGCGGGGTGGGCCAGCATCTCCTCCGGCGGGGCCATCTGGACGATCCTGCCGTGATCCATGAAAATGATCACATCGGCCAGGTCCAGCGCCTCCTCCATATCGTGGGTGACAAACACAAAGGTCTTGTTCAGCTTCTGCTGGAGGGAGCGCACCTCCTGCTGGAGGGTGCGCCGGGTCATGGGGTCCAGGGCGGAGAAGGGCTCGTCCATCAGCACGATGGGGGGCGAGGCCGCCAGGGCACGGAGAATACCGATGCGCTGCTGCTGCCCGCCGGACATCTCGGAGGGGTACTTGTGGGCGTACTGCTCATAGGGCAGGTTGACCAGCTCCAGCAGCTCATGGACGATCTTGTCGCACGCCTCCTTGCTGTATTTCAGCAGATTGGGCACCACGCAGATGTTCTGGGCCACGGTCATGTTGGGAAACAGGCCAATCTGCTGGATGACATAGCCGATGTGGCGGCGCAGCTCCACCCTGTCCTGGGCGGCGATATCCTTGCCGTTTATATAGATCTTGCCGCTGGTGGGTTCGATCAGGCGGTTGATCATCTTCAGCGTGGTGGTCTTGCCGCAGCCGGACGAGCCGATCAGGACCGCCATCTGCCCCTCTTGGATTTCAAAGGAGATGTCGTCGATAATTTTCTGACTCCCGTAGGAGAGGGAAACATGTTCAAAACGAAGCAAAGCGGAAGCCCCCTTTATCCAGTGTATTCCATATCAGTATAGCAAAATGGGGGTTATTAGTCAAATCCGGGCAAAAATCCGAATGAAATCTTAACAAAGCACGCCGGGGAGAAGCGGAAGCTCCTTCCCGGCGTGCCGTTCAGCGTACCTTTGACAAGTCGTATGGAGTCGTTTGGTACAGATAATAATTCAACCAGTTGGTATAGAGCAATTGGCCCGCGCTGCGCCAGCGGACCACAGGGACGCGGGCGGGATCATCCTCGGGAAAGTAGTGGGCGGGCACGGCGATGTCCAGCCCCTTGTCAATATCCCGGCGGTACTCTCTGGCTAGGGTGTCCGGGTCATACTCGGGGTGTCCCATGATGAAGAACTGGCTGCTGTCCTCCGTCTTGACAGCGTAGACTCCTGCCTCAGAGGAGGTGGCCAGCAGCTCCAGCCCCGGTGCGGCGCGAATATCCTTCTCCCACACCTCGGTATAGCGGGAGTGGGGGGCGCAGAACACATCGTCAAAGCCGCGAAACAGGGGGGAACTGGGCTTGAGCACCCGGTGCTCGTACACACCGAAGAGCTTCCTGGGCAGGGAGCGCTTCTCGATGCCATGATGAAAGTACAGCCCTGCCTGGGCGCCCCAGCAGATGTGGAGGGTAGAGTGGACGTGGGTGCGGCTCCACGCCATAATTTCGCACAGCTCCGGCCAGTAGTCCACCTGGTTGAACTCCAGATTTTCCACTGGAGCGCCGGTGATGATCATTCCGTCGAAGTTACGGTCCCTTACCTGGTCAAAGGTGGTATAAAAGGAGGCCAGGTGGTCCTCGTCGGTGTGCTGGGACTGGTAGCTGGCCGTGCGCAGCAGTTCCACCTGGATCTGTACCGGCGTATTGGACAGCTTGCGCAGGATCTGAGTTTCCGTCACGATCTTAGTGGGCATTAGATTGAGAATCAAAACCTTCAAAGGACGGATATCCTGGTGCAGAGCCCGGTATTCCGTCATAACAAAGATGTTCTCGCTCTCCAGAATCGCAGTGGCGGGCAGAGCGTCTGGGATCTTGATGGGCATGCCTGAATTCCTCCGGTTCCGTTATTTATAATAGTAGAATAAGGGTAACATATTTAGAGGAGTACTTCAACCCGGGATTGCTGGACAGAAAAAAAGCGCGAAAAAAGGGAAAAAGGTGTTGACAAAGAGGAGGAAAGCTGGTATTCTAACTGAGCGCCTCACGGAGGGCATGAAAAAACAGGAAA
>NZ_CAXSQB010000077.1:0-13183 GCF_964239415.1 Clostridium sp. ATCC BAA-442
TTGCCGGGGAGCCCCCTGTTTATACAAACTCGTAGTCGGCGAACTTGTCCTCGCCCTGCTGGTTATCCTTGGTTTCCCCCACGAAGGTGCCCATCACGTGGCACTCCGGGCAGAAGCCAAACTCCTCGTCGGCGCTTCCCTCCAGTTCATAGCGGTATTTCTTGCCGCACTGAGGGCACTCATAGAAAAAGTAATAGGTTCCCCAGGTCATGTTGTTTCTCCTTCCTGTTTCCCGGCCGCTGCGGCCTCCAGCTCCGCCCGGCGGGCGGCCCGGGCGGCCAGAGTCTCCTCCAGGGTCTTTTTTGGGCGCGCGTTCATCTCCGTCCGCCACCGGGCCAGCCAGCCCCGCAGCTCCTCCAGCCCCTCCTCACTGAGGGGAAATTCCTTTGTCTCCTCCACTGTGCTGTCCTGATAGCGCCAGGGGCCCTCCCACACCTCGGCGGTGAGCCTGGGGCTCTCCCCTGTATCGGGCACCACCTTGTAGCGCAGGGCCCCGCCGCTGGCTGTCCAGAAGTTGCCGTTTTCAAAGTGGGACAGCACCGGCAGGAACAGTTCCTCGTCCATGTGTTCAGCTCCTTATCCATGTGAAAGCGTGGTATCTCAAATGATACCACGCTTTTGTCCGATTTTCAATTCTTCAATTCTCGCTGTAGCGGGCCAGGAACTGGCGGGTGCGCTCCTCCCGGGGGTGCTCGATGACCTGCCGGGCGTCGCCCTGTTCCACAATCACGCCTCCGTCCATGAATACCACCTGGTCGGCCACGTCCCGGGCGAAAGCCATCTCATGGGTGACGATGATCATGGTGGTCTTCTGTTCGGCCAGGGCGCGGATCACCCGCAGCACCTCGCCGGTGAGCTCCGGGTCCAGGGCGGAGGTGGGCTCGTCAAAGCAGAGGATATCGGGGCTGAGGGCCAGGGCCCGGGCGATGGCCACCCGCTGCTGCTGGCCGCCGGAGAGCTGGTGGGGGTAATGCCCCGCCCGGTCGGCCAGACCCATCTGGGCCAGCAGCGTCCGTCCCTTCTCCTCGATCTCAGCGAAGATGCGCTTCTTCTCCCCCTTAAAGTCGGGCCGCTCCCGGGCCAGGAGCTGGCCGGCCAGGGTCACGTTTTCCAGCGCGGTGTACTGGGGAAAGAGGTTGAACGACTGGAACACCAGCCCAAAGTGGAGGCGCTTCTTGCGCACCTCGCTCTCCCGCTGGGTGGCGGGGTCGTCCGCGTCAAAGAGCACCTCTCCCCCCACCGTAATACGGCCCCGATCGGGCTGCTCCAGGAAGTTGAGGCAGCGCAGGAGGGTGGTCTTGCCGGAGCCGGAGGAGCCGATGATGGCCATGGCCTGCCCCTGCTCCAGGGAAAAGCTGATATCCTCCAGAACCCGCGTCCTGCCGAATCGCTTCTGGATATCCTCTACCTGTAAAATCGCCATGCTGTGCGCTCCTCTCAAACCCGGAAATAGTCCAGCTTCTTCTCGGTGCGGCTCAGGGCCAGGGCCACAATGCCGTTGAACACCAGGAAGAAAGCGCCGGCGTAGAACAGGGGCCAGATCATGCCCTTGTTGCCGAAGTCCTTGGCCAGCTTGATGATCTCCCCCACCATGATGAAGTTGGACAAAGAGGTGTCCTTCACCAGGGTGATGATTTCGTTGCCCATGGGAGGCACGATGCGCTTGACCACCTGGAGCAGGGTGACCTGGAAGAAGATCTGGCTGCGGGTCATGCCCAGCACCTGCCCGGCCTCCCGCTGGCCGGCGGGGACACCCTGGATGCCGCCGCGGAAGATCTCGGAGAAGTAGGCCGCGTAGTTGAGCACAAAGGCCAGGACGGCCGCCCCCATCCGCCCCAGGGAGTGTCCAGGCCCAAAGACGATGCCGGGCAGATAGAACACCACCGCCAGTTGGAGCATCAGTGGGGTGGAGCGCATGATGTAAACATACAGGCGCACCAGAAGGCTCAGGGGCTTGAAGCGGCTCATGGTGCCGAAGGACACCACCAGTCCCAGGGGCAGGGACAACACCAGCGTGACGGCAAAGAGCTCAATATTGAGCAGAAAACCGTCCAGCAGGGTCATGGTTACCGTTTGGAATGACATGTTCTCTCTCCTCTGTCCAACGCGGACAAGGGGCAGGGGGCATATACCCCCTGCCTCTTGTGTCGGAACGTTTTACTGGTTGGCCAGCAGCAGGTCGGCCAGCTCGTACTTGACGGCCAGCTCGTTGAGGGTGCCGTCGTCAATGAGCTCCTGCATGGCCTGGTTTACCGCCGCGGTGAGGTCGGAGCCCTGGCGGAAGCCGATGCCGTACTCCTCCACGGACAGCTCCAGATCGGGAATGACCATCAGGTCGGAGTAGTCGCCGGTGCCGGCCAGCGTGTTGGCCAGCACGAAGTCCATAACCGCCGCGTCCGCCGCTCCGCTCTTGACCTCCAGCAGGGCGTCGGTCTGCTTCACCACAGAGGTATAGCTGGCCTGGCTGAGGAACTCGTCGGCCGCAACCGCCGCCTCACCGGCGGAGCCGGCCTCCGCGTCTAGATTGGCGCCGGCCAGGGACTCGGTGGAGGTGTATTTGTCCGCGTCGGCGGCGCGGATAACCACCACCTGATAGTTCTTGATGTAGGGGTCGGAGATCGAAATGGCCTCCTGGAGCTCCGGTGTGATGGTCATACCGTTCCAGATGCAGTCGATGTTCTTGCTCTCCAGCTCCAGCAGCTTGGCATCCCAGTTGATCTCCACAAACTTGGGCTCCACCCCCAGCTTGGCGCACACGGCAGTGGCAAACTCGGTCTCAAAGCCGGTCAGCTCGCCGTCCTCCCCCAGGTAGTTCATGGGCTCGAACAGGGTATAGCCGATCTTTAGCACTCCGTTGCCCTTGACATAATCCAGGTCGCTCTCTGCCGCAGGCGTCTGAGAGCCGGTCGGCGCCGCGCTGCCGGGCGTCTCGGCCGCACCGGGATTTCCGCCGCAGGCGGTGAGGGTCAGGGTAAGGCCCAGAGCAAGGGCCAGAGCCGTCCAATTTCGTTTCATAGCAGTTCCTCCTCAGTTGGGTCGTTTTCCTCTTCGCTTTCGTATATTACCACACTAAAGCGATATTGTAAAGAGAAAAACGGAAAAATTTTTCCCCGCCCCAAAAAAGCCCCGCTTCCGTATAGAATTCCCGCTGATTCCATATCCTCTGAGACAGAGAATCTCAAAAACGGAGGCATCACACGTTATGAAAAAACTGGCTGCGGCCCTGCTGGCCGCCGCGCTTCTGGTCCTCCCCGCCCAGGCCGTCAGCGGCGCGCCCACGGTGGACGCCGCCGCTGCGGTGCTGATGGAGAAGGAAACCGGCGCCATCCTCTATGAACAGAACGCCCACGACAAGCTGGAGCCCGCCAGCGTCACCAAAGTCATGACGCTGCTGCTGGTGCTGGAGGCCATTGACGACGGCCGTCTGGCTCTGGACGATATGGTTACCGTCTCCGCCCACGCCGCCTCCATGGGCGGCTCCCAGGTCTATTTAAAAGAGGGGGAGCAGATGAGCGTGGACGACATGCTCAAGGCCGTGGCGGTGGTGTCGGGCAATGACGCCGCCGTGGCCCTGGCCGAGCACCTGGCAGGCAGCGAGGAGGGCTTTGTGGAGCAGATGAACCAGCGGGCCGCCGAGCTTGGCATGGCCGACACCTGCTTTGTCAACTGCACCGGCCTGCCCGCGGCGGGCCACCTGACCAGCGCCCATGATATCGCGGTCATGAGCCGCGCCCTGATCCAGCACCCCAAAATCCGGGACTACACCACCATCTGGATGGACTCCATCCGGGGCGGTCAGTTCCAACTGGCCAATACCAATAAGCTGGTGCGTTTCTATGAAGGGGCCACTGGCCTCAAGACCGGCTCCACCGACGCGGCAGGCTACTGCCTGTCCGCCACGGCCGAGCGGGACGGTATGGAGCTCATCGCCGTTGTGCTCAAGGCCAAGACCTCCGAGCAGCGCTTTGAGTCGGCCAAGAGCCTGCTGAACTTCGGCTTTGCCAATTATACCCTCACAGACGTCTACCCCGGACAGGCCCTCCCCCCTGTCGATGTGCTGCTGGGCGAGCAGGACACGGTACAGCCCGTCCTCGCCCAGTCCAGCCGGATTCTGGTGGACAAGGCCCAGCTCAACGACGTGACGAGCGAACTGCGCCTGTGCGAGAATGTGGAGGCCCCGGTGGAGCAGGGGCAAAAGCTGGGCGAGATGGTGATCTCCGTGGGCGGGCAGGAGCAGCAGACCATCCCCATCGTGGCCGACCGGGCCGTGGCACGGCTGACCCTTCCCGGTATTTTCTCCCGGTTCCTCAAAACACTGTTTATGGCGGAATAATCCGATTGAGCAGGGGGGAGCGGCATTGCCGCTCCCCCCTCTGCGCAATCTCTCCAAAACGCCCGTCCGCCCAATATGGGAAATTTTACACTTGCTTTTCCATACATGTCTTGACTATGTCTCCATCACGTTGTATAATTTATACAAATAATTTCCACCTATTCTGGAGTTATTTTATCACCAATGACAAGGATCTCCTGGCTCCCAGCCCTCTTTTTGGGGATTTTTGCCAATAAGGAGTGACACCTATGCCGATATCCAATGACACCGCGCCTCTGGCGCAGTTCCTTGCGGGACAGGCGGTCCGGGCGCAGGAATTCCTGGGCTCCCACCCCACTGTACGCGGCGGACAGTCCGGCTGGCTGTTCCGCGTCTGGGCTCCTCATGCTCAGGCCGTCGCCGTAATGGGCGACTTCAACGGCTGGGATGATGGGGCCAACCCCATGGCCGCCCTGGAGGGCGGCGTGTGGGAGCTCTTCCTCCCCGGCCTGCAGCAGTATGACAACTATAAATACGCCGTGCACACCCGCTCGGGCAAGGTCCTGGCCAAGGCCGACCCCTATGCCTTCCATGCCGAGACCCGCCCCGGCACCGCCTCCAAGCTGTACGATCTGTCCGGTTACCAGTGGGGCGACGGGAGCTGGCTGGATTACCGGAAGAACAACCCGGTCTACCAGAAGCCCATGAACATCTATGAGGTACATCTGGGCTCTTGGCGGCGCACCGGCGACGACCAAATGCTCTCCTACCGGGACATCGGCAGATATCTGGTGCCCTACGTGAAGGAGATGGGCTTCACCCATGTGGAGCTGCTCCCCGTCACGGAGCATCCCCTGGACGCCTCCTGGGGCTATCAGTGCACCGGCTACTTCGCGGCCACCAGCCGCTTCGGCACCCCACACGACTTCATGTGGCTGGTGGATCAGCTCCACCAGGCCGGCATCGGCGTCATCCTGGACTGGGTGCCCGCCCACTTCCCCAAGGACGCCTTCGGCCTGTACGAGTTTGACGGGGAGCCCTGCTACGAGTATGCCGACCCCCGGAAGGGGGAGCACGCCGACTGGGGCACCCGGGTGTTTGACTACGGGCGAAGCGAGGTGCGGTCCTTCCTCTACTCCTCCGCCCTGTTCTGGCTGGAGCAGTACCACATCGACGGCCTTCGGGTGGATGCGGTGGCCTCCATGCTCTACCTGGACTACGGCCGGCAGGACGGCCAGTGGGTGCCCAACGTGTTCGGCGGGCACGAGAATCTGGAGGCCGTTGAATTCCTCCAGCAGCTCAATACCCACATTTTCAGTGCCCACAGCGACGTGATGATGATCGCCGAGGAGTCCACCGCCTGGCCCCGGGTTTCCCATCCGGTGGACAAGGGGGGACTGGAGGGCGGCCTGGGCTTTAACCTGAAGTGGAACATGGGGTGGATGAACGACATTCTCCACTACATTAAAATGGACCCCTACTTCCGCCAGTTCAACCACCACGATATTACCTTCTCGCTGATGTATGCCTTCTCTGAGAATTTTGTGCTCCCCCTGTCCCACGATGAGGTAGTGCACATGAAGGGCTCCCTCATCAACAAGATGCCCGGAACGGACGAGGAGAAATTTGCCGGCGTGCGGGCTTTCTATACCTATATGCTCACCCACCCGGGCAAGAAGCTGCTGATGATGGGCAGCGAGTTCGGCCAGTGGAACGAGTGGCACTATGAGCACTCTCTGGACTGGCACCTGCTGGAGCTGGAGGGGGAGGACGGAGACCGCCACCGGGCCCTTAAGGCGTTCTTCCAGGCGGTCAACGCCTTCTACCTGGCCCACCCGGAGCTGTGGGAGCTGGACTTCTCCTGGGAGGGCTTTGAGTGGATTGAGGCCGACGACAACCAGGCCAATACCATTGCGTTCCTCCGCAAAGACAAGAAGGGCAGCACCCTGGTGACAGTGTGTAACTTCTCTCCTGTGGACCGTACCGGCTATACCATCGGCGTGCCCACGGCGGGTACCTATACCTGCCTGTTCAGCACCGACGACCCCGCCTTCGGCGGACTGGGCCGGGGCGATGCCGGGCCGGTCAAAAGCCAGTATATCGAGTGTCACGGCCGGGAGCAGGCCATCACTCTGTCTCTGCCCCCCATGAGCGCCGCCATCTACAAGTGCACCCGAAAGTTCCCGTCCCGCCGGAAAAAAACCGCCGAAGCCGCGCCCAAGGCTGCAAAGTCTGGCAAGACAGCCAAGGCGGCCCCCAAAAAGACCACCCGCAAGTCCAAGGAATCCTGACGCTTTTTCCAGTTAAACGCTGAGGTGATAAGAAGTGAAAAAGGAATGTGTCGCCATGCTGCTGGCGGGCGGACAGGGCAGCCGTCTCCACGCCCTCACCAGCCACGTGGCAAAACCCGCGGTCCCCTTTGGAGGAAAGTATCGCATCATCGACTTTCCCCTGTCCAACTGCATCAACTCCGGTATCGACACGGTTGGGGTGCTCACCCAGTACCGGCCGCTGGAGCTGAATGCCTACATCGGTAACGGCGAGCCCTGGGACCTGGACCGGTCCTACGGTGGCGTCCACATCCTGCCCCCCTACATGCGGGAGGGAGAAAAGGGCACCTGGTACAAAGGCACGGCCAACGCCATCTACCAGAACATCAACTTCCTGGAGACCTATGATCCGGAATATGTACTCATCCTGTCCGGCGACCACGTCTACAAGATGGACTACACCCAACTGCTCCGCCGCCACAAGGAGGCCGACGCCGCCTGCACCATCGCGGTGCTGGAGGTCCCCATGGAGGAGGCTTCCCGCTTCGGAATTATGAATGTGGACGAGAACGACGACATCTATGAGTTCGAGGAGAAGCCCAAGCACCCCAAGAGCAACCTGGCCTCCATGGGGATCTACATCTTCACCTGGTCCAAGCTGCGGGAGTACCTCATCGCTGACGAGGCCGATGAGAAGAGCTCCAACGACTTCGGCAAGAACATCATCCCCGCCATGCTGAACGCCGGCGAAAAGATGACCGCTTACCGTTTCCAGGGCTACTGGAAGGACGTGGGCACCATCGACTCCCTGTGGGACGCCAATATGGATATGCTTTCCCCCGACAACGGCATCGACCCCTACGACACTGAATGGCCCATCTACGCCCGCACCCCCATCCGCCCCCCCCATTTCATGGGCAAGGACGCCAAGGTGGACCACTCCATGGTCACCAGCGGCTGTGAGGTGTACGGCACAGTGGAGAACTCTGTGCTCTTCCACTCCGTCACCGTAGAGGAGGGCGCGGTGGTGCGCTACTCCATCCTCATGCCCGGCACGGTGGTGAAGAAGGGCGCGGTGGTGGAGTACGCCATCGTGGCCGAGGAATCAGTCATCGGTGAGAACGCCCGGGTGGGCGCCTCTCCCGACGGCAGTGAGGACTGGGGGGTGGCTGTCATCGCCCAGCACCTGAACATCGGCCCCAGCGCCGTGGTTTCCCCTAAAGCTATGATTACCCGTAACGTGAAAGGAGGTGGGGTGAAATGATGAACAAGCTGCACGGCATCATCTTCGCCTACCTTTCCAACCCGGATCTGCGGGAGCTGACCCAGCACCGCAACACCTGCTCCATCCCCTATGGCGGCCGGTACCGGGTGATTGACTTCATGCTCTCCAACATGGTCAACGCCGGTGTCTCCGATGTGGGCCTGATCGTCCACGCCAACTACCAGTCCCTGCTGGATCACGTCGGCTCCGGCAAGGACTGGGACCTCAGCCGCAAGCACGGCGGCCTGCGCATCCTCCCCCCCTTCGGCTACTCGGGCCGGCGGGAGGGCATCTACCGGGGCCGCATGGACGCCCTGGCGGGCGTTCGCTCCTATTTGCAGTACATCCGGCAGGACTACGTGGTGCTGGCTGGAGGTGATCTGGCGGTAAACCTGCCCCTCAATGACATCTTTGAGGCCCATATCCGCAATGACGCGGACATTACCGCCGTGTGCACCAGCCGCCCCATGGGCTCGCCCAAGGACTGCGACTACTTCACCATCGGCGCCGGAGGGCGGATCACCGACGTACTGGTGCACCCCCCCATTGCCCAGGGCTGCGAATCCCTGGAGGTCTACATTCTCTCCAAGCAGCTCCTGCTCTCCCTGGTGGACCACTGTGCGGCCCACAATATTCCCTCCTTCAGCACCGGCGTGCTCCAGGCCATGGCCGGCCAGCTCAAGATTTGCCCATACGTCTTTGACGGCTATGCCGCCCGCCTCCAGTCCGTGGCTGGTTACTTCGCCCGCAGCATGGAGCTGCTTAACCCCGAGGTGCGGACCGACCTCTTTGCCCCCGGCCGCCCTGTCCGCACCAAGGATCGCTCCGACCCGTCCACCTACTACGGCCCAGGCTCCAGGGCGGTCAACTCCCTGGTGGCTGACGGCTGCATCATTGAGGGCGAGGTAGAGAACTCCATCCTCTTCCGCGGCGTCCGTGTGGAGAAGGGGGCCAAGGTCTGCGGATGCGTGCTGATGCAGGGCACCGCTGTTCAGGCCGGCGCGGTGCTCAAGTACGCCATCACCGACAAGAACGTGCGGGTCAACCCCGGCCGGATGTTGATGGGCCACAACACCTATCCGCTGTCCATTGCGAAGAACGAAATTGTATGACGACTCCAGGGGGACGCTGTCCCCCCCTAGATACGCGGTCACCGTGCCGCCCTCTGGGCGGCACAATGGCCGCGATACCCCTCACCCGCGCTCGCGCGGGTGGTTGCCCCTGCCGCTCAATTTCGACATAAGGAGAGCCTATGAACATCTTATTTGCCACCTCTGAGTGTGCGCCCTTCATCAAGACCGGCGGACTGGCCGACGTGGCCGGCGCTCTGCCCAAGGCGCTGGCCGGAAACGGCCATGACGTGCGGGTGATCCTCCCCCTCTACGAAGGCATCGGCGAGGAATGGCGCAGTCAGATGACCTACCTCCAGTGCTTCCACATCACCCTGGCCTGGCGCAGCCCCTACTGCGGCATCTTTGAGCTGAAGCGGGACGGCGTCACCTACTGGTTTGTGGACAACGAATACTACTTCAAGCGTTCCAACATTTACGGCCACTACGACGATGGCGAGCGCTTCGCCTACTTCTCCCGGGCTGTGGTGGAGAGCATGGGCTGGCTGAACTGGCATCCAGACGTGCTCCACTGCAACGACTGGCAGACCGCCCTGGTGCCCATCTATCTGCTGGAGGAGCGCCACCGCATCCCCCAGCTCTGCGACACCAAGAGCGTGTTCACCATCCACAACATCGAGTACCAGGGCCGATACGGCAGCCAGACTTTGAAGGATGTGTTCGGGCTCAACGACGGGTACTTCAACGAGCACATGCTGGCCTACCACGGAGACGTGAATCTGATGAAAGGGGCTATCTATGCCGCCGACTACGTGACCACCGTCTCCCCCACCTACGCCGACGAGCTCCAGTACTCCTTCTATGCCCATGGCCTGGAGGGGGTTATCGCCGACAACCGCCACAAGCTGCGCGGCATCCTCAACGGCATCGACACCGAGGTGTATGACCCCTGGCGGGACAAGGGCCTGACCAAGTTCTTCTCGGCGCGGCAGATGGCGGGCAAGAAGAACTGCAAAGCCGCCCTGCAGCAGATGTCCGGCCTGCGGGAGAACCCGGACGCCCCCATCATCGCCTGCGTGTCCCGCCTGGTGCGGCACAAGGGCTTCGACCTGGTCACCGCCGCCATCCACGAGATTATGGGTATGGACGTACAGATGATCGTCCTGGGCACCGGCGACTGGAACTATGAGGAGGCCTTCCGCCAAGCTCAGAACCAGTACCCCGGCCGCTTCGCCGCCCACATGATGTACTCCCCCAACCTGTCCACCGCCATCTATGGCGGCGCCGACCTGTTCCTCATGCCCTCCATCTCCGAGCCCTGCGGCCTGAGCCAGATGATCGCCATGCGCTACGGCACCATCCCCGTGGTGCGGGAAACCGGCGGCCTGCGGGACTCCGTGGTGCCCTACAACAAGTTCACCGGCGAGGGCACCGGCTTCTCCTTTGCCAACATTAACGTGCAGGAGATGACCGGCGTACTGAGCGAGGCGGTGAACCTCTACCACAACGAGCCCAAGGCGTGGAAGGCCCTCCAGAAGAACGCCATGACCGCCGACTTCTCCTGGGAAAAGTCGGCCAAGGCTTATGAGGAGATTTACGGCTGGGTGACCGGGAAATAGGGCCGCTTTTTACGCTTGACAGTACCATATTCCCATGATAGAATGAGCGCTCCGTGGCGGGTGTGTCCTTCCGCGGAGCGTTCCTATGTTGATCTCAACAGAAACAGGAGATGTCTGCATTGCACAAATATACCAAAAAAGAGCTGATGACCCTCATCACGGGCAAACTGCGCCGCAACTTCGGCCGTGACGTGGAGGAGGCCACCAGCCTGCACATGTTCAAGTCCTGCGCCCTGGTGCTGCGGGACATCATGTCCGAGCGGCAAATGAAGACCGCCGACCGGGTGGCCGTGGAGCACCTGCGCCAGGTTCACTACCTGTCCCTGGAGTTTCTGATGGGCCGGTCCCTGATGAAGAACGCCTACAACCTGGGCGTGGCGGAGCCGCTGAAGCAGGCCATCGAGGGCCTTGGGTTTTCCGCGCCCGACCTGTTTGAGGCCGAGCCCGACGCCGGCCTGGGCAACGGCGGCCTGGGCCGCCTGGCCGCCTGCTACCTGGACTCCATGACCACCCTGGAGATCCCCGCCACAGGCTACTCCATCTGCTACGAGCTGGGCATCTTCAAGCAGAAGATCGTGGACGGCCAGCAGGTGGAGCTGCCCGACAACTGGCTGGGGCTGGGCGACGCCTGGCTCATCCCCAAGATGGACGAGACCGAGGAGGTCCGCTTCGGCGGCAAGGTGGAGGACGAGTGGGACGCGCTGGGCCGCCACCGGGTAAAGCACACCGGGTATGATGTGGTGCTGGCCGTGCCCAAGGACATGGAGATCGCCGGCTATGGCACCGAGCACGGCAACCTGCTCCGCCTGTGGGACGCCAACAGCCCCACGCCGGTGGACATGAACCTGTTCTCCTCCGGCCAGTATCTGAAAGCCGTGGAGCAGCGGGCCATGGCCGAGTCCATCTCCAAGGTGCTCTACCCCGAGGACAACCACTACGAGGGCAAGTCCCTGCGCCTCAAGCAGCAGTATTTCTTCGTCTCCGCCACCATCCAGTCCATCGTGCGCAAGCACCGGGCCGAGTACGGCACCCTGCGCAACTTCCACCTCAAGCATGTCATCCAGATCAACGACACCCACCCCACCCTGGCCATCCCGGAGCTGATGCGCATCCTGCTGGACGAGGAGGGGTACGGCTGGGACGAGGCGTGGTACATCGTCACCCACACCATCGCCTACACCAACCACACCGTCCTGGCGGAGGCGCTGGAGCGCTGGCCCCAGCAGCTCATTGAGAAGTGGCTGCCCCGCATCTGGCAGATCCTCATCGAGATCTCCAACCGCTACCAGCGGGCGCTGACCGACTACTTCCACGGCGATCTGTCCAAGGTGGCCCCCATGGCTATCATCTGGGGCGGCGAGGTGCGCATGGCCAACCTGTGCGTGTGCGCCTGCTTCAAGATCAACGGCGTGTCCGCCCTCCACTCCGACATTCTGAAGCGGGACGTCTTCCACGACGCCTATGCCCGCACCCCCGACAAGTTTACCAACGTCACCAACGGCATTGACCACCGCCGCTGGCTCAGCGAGTGCAACCCGGAGCTGGACGCCCTGATCCGCGACTGCTGCGGCAAGGACAAATACCTGCTCCAGTCCGACGCCCTCAAGGAGCTGGAGCAGTACCGGGACGACGCGGGCGTGCTCTCCCGCCTGGGGCAGATCAAGGCGGACAATAAGAAGGCCTTCGCCGCCTGGGTGGCCCGGGAGAGCGGCGTCATTCTCAACACCGACGCCCTTTTTGACGTGCAGGTGAAGCGGCTGCATGAGTACAAGCGGCAGCTGCTCAACGTACTGCACATCATCTACCTCTACCAGCGCATGAAGGCCGACCCCCACTTCGACTTCACCCCCCGCACCTACCTGTTCGGCGCCAAGGCGGCCCCCGGCTACGCGGTGGCCAAGCGGATCATCCGCCTCATCAACTCCGTGGCCGACATGATCGCCAGGGACCCCGCCTGCAAAGACCGGCTCCAGGTGGTCTTCCTGGAGAACTACCGGGTGAGCCTGGCGGAGAAGCTGATGCCCGCCAGCGAGCTCTCCGAGCAGATCTCCACCGCCGGCAAGGAGGCCAGCGGCACCGGCAATATGAAGTTCATGATGAACGGCGCGGTGACCATCGGCACCCTGGACGGCGCCAACGTGGAGATGCACCAGGTGCTGGGGGACGAGAACATCTTCCTCTTCGGCCTCAAGGCCCACGAGGTGGCCGAGATGAAGCAGAAGGGCTACAAGTCCTATGAGTACTATGTCCACAATCCGGAGCTACGCGCGGTCATCGACCAGCTCAACGTGGGCTTCGGCGACGGCGTGGCCTATGACGACATCGCCCGCCGCCTCCTGTTCGGCGACGGCGGCCCGGCGGACGAGTACCTGCTGCTGGCCGACTTCGAGAGCTACCGGGACGCCCACCAGCGGGCCGGCCTGGCCTATCAGGACCCCAAGCGGTGGAACCGGATGGCTCTCATGAACATCGCCCGATCCGGCATCTTCGCCGCCGACCGCTCCATCCGGGACTATGCCCGGGACATCTGGAACGTGCCGGTGCGCACCCTCAAGTAAGCTCTCTCCCGCAGCGGGGGGGGGGGGGGGGGGGGGGGGGGGGGGGGGGGGGGGGGGGGGGGGGGGGGGGGGGGGGGGGGGGGGGGGGGG
>NZ_CAXSQB010000078.1:0-12460 GCF_964239415.1 Clostridium sp. ATCC BAA-442
GCCCCGCTTTCTTCGGCAAGAAAGCGGGGCCGCCGGAGGCATGGCAAGAAAACAGATCCAAAAAGGTTCCCATGGAAGACGCGCCAGCCCAGTATAAAGCGGGAACCCCGCCCTGGGGCGTTAACCTCTGCGGAGCAGGCCCGGCCCAACGTATCAGGGCGTAGGGGCCACCCTTGTGGTCGCCCGCGGGGGGCCATAAAGGCCGCCCCTACAAGTTGAAGGCACAGCACATAAAACCCGGCCAGTGTCCGGTCCCTACCTGCGCCGGAACACATGGACGCGGAAGGAGGCCCGCACCCGCAGGCCGTCCAGGGCGGCCAGCCGCTCCGCCCCCTCCCTGGGGGTCTTCCAGTAATAGGGGGTCATCTGGAACAGGTCGCGCAGCGCCTCCCCCGCCACGTCCACCACCGCCTCCACCGGCTCCACCCGCTCGTAGGAGAAGCCCTCGTAGGGGATGTCCTCCTCACGGTTGCGGTAGGGCTGGTCGTAGAGCACCTGCTTGAGCTCCCACAGGTGGTCGGCGGCGGGCACCACATAGAGGAAGGCCCCGCCGGGGCGGAGCACCCGCCGGAACTCGTCCAGGGCCAGGGGGGAGAAGCAGTTGAGCACCAGCCCCACCGAGGCATCCGCCAGAGGCAGATGGTAGGCGGAGGCCACGGCGAACTCCCCCTCCGGCACCCGCCGGGCGGCCAGGCGCACCGACGGCTTGGACAGGTCGATTCCCGCCAGGGGCGGGCGGCCCAGGGCCTCCCACAGTCCGGCGGTGTAGTACCCCTCGCCGCAGCCCGAGTCCAGCACCGCCTCCCCCGGCGGGGCGTACTCCGCCCCCAGGGCGCACAGGGCGGCCAGCAGGTGGCCGTAGTATCCCCCGGAGAGAAACCGGCGGCGGGCCTCCGCCATGCCCTTGTCGTCGCCGGGGGCCTTGGAGTGCTTTTTGTTGGCGGGCAGCAGATGGACATACCCCTCTCTGGCCTTGTCGTAGGCGTGGCCGTTGGGGCAGGCATAGGCCCGCTCCCCCCGCTCCAGGGGGGCGGCGCAGATGGGGCAGGTAAACAGAGACTTTTCCACAGAACCTCTCTCCTTTGTGGAAGGTATGACAGGAAATTGGGCCCCCGCACGGGCGGGGGCCCCGGCCGTTCACCCCTCCAGCAGCTCCTTGCCGGAGATGCCGGGCTCCGTCATGGAGTAGGGGTCCAGAATTTTGTCCAGGGCCGCCTCGTCCAGCAGGCCCTCCTCCAGAATGAGCCGCCGCACCGGCGCGCCGGTCTCGATGGCCCGCTTGGCCACCTCGGCGGCCTTCTCATAGCCCACGTGGGGGCACAGGGCGGTGATGATGCCCACGCTGTGCTCCACCATGTCCCGGCACCGCTCCCGGTTGGCGGTGATGCCGGTGACGCAGTTGTCCACAAAGGTATGTACCGCGTAGGTCAGGGTCTCCACGCTCTGGATCAGGTTGTAGAAGATGATGGGCTCGAAGGCGTTGAGCTCCAGTTGGCCCGCCTCGGCGGCCATGGTGACGGTGACGTCGTTTCCGATGATGTTGAAGGCCACCTGGCTGACCACCTCGGGGATGACGGGGTTGACCTTCCCCGGCATGATGGAGGAGCCGTTCTGCCGGGGCGGCAGGTTGATCTCGCTGAAGCCGCAGCGGGGGCCGGAGGACATGAGCCGCAGGTCGTTGGACATCTTGGACAGGTTGACGGCGCAGGTCTTGACCGCGCCGGACACGGCCACGAGCCCGTCCAGGTTCTGGGTGGCGTCGATGAGGTCGGAGGCCTGCACCAGCTCAAGCCCGGTGACCTTGGACAGGTTGGGGATGATGCGGCGCAGATACCGCCCGTCGGCGTTGATGCCGGTGCCGATGGCGGTGCCCCCCATGTTGAGGCGGCGCATCTCGTCCTTGGCCCGCTCGAAGCGGGCGATGTCCCGGCGCACCACCCGGCTGTAGGCCCGGAACTCCTGCCCCAGACGGATGGGCACCGCGTCCTGCATCTGCGTGCGGCCCATCTTGAGCACGTCGTCAAACTCCTCCGCCTTGGCCTCCAGGGCCTCAGAGAGCCGCTCGAGCTGGATCTGGGCCCGCACCAGCAGCTTGAGCACCGCCAGCTTGCCCGCCGAGGGGAACACATCGTTGGTGGACTCGCCGTAGTTGACGTGGTCGTTGGGGTTGACCAGGGCGTAGTCCCCCTTCTCCCCGCCCAGCAGCTCGATGGCCCGGTTGGCGATGACCTCGTTGGCGTTCATGTTCAGGCTGGTGCCCGCGCCGCCCTGAATGGGGTCCACGATGAACGCCTCGTGGAGCCGGCCCGCCGCAATCTCATCGCAGGCCCGCACGATGGCGTCGGCCACCCGCTTGTCCAGCAGGCCGATCTCCAGGTTGGTGATGGCGGAGGCCTTCTTGATCTCCGCGATGGAGTTGATCTGCTCCGGATGTACGGCCAGCCCGGTGATGGGGAAGTTCTCCGCCGCCCGCAGGGACTGGACGCCGTAGTAGACGTCCTTGGGGACAGACCTCTCCCCCACGGAGTCGTGCTCGGAGCGGTATTGGATGCTCATGGTACAGGCGCCTCCTCGCAAGCAGTCCTTCATTTTATAGGGACATCATAGCACCATCCGTTTTATTTTGCAAGCAATCCTGCAAATTATAGTCCCTCTCCGTGCCATGGGCAGGTCACCAGATGGTCATTGATGAGCCCCGCCCCCTGGAGGTAGGAGTAGACAATCACCGGCCCCACAAAGCGGAAGCCCCGCTTTTTCAGGTCGGCGCTCACCCGGCGGGACAGGTCGTCCTCGGCGGGCATGTCCTCCGGCCGCTCCAGCCGGTGGTCCACCGGCACGCCGTCCACCCAGTGCCAGAGGTAGCGGGCAAAGCTGCCCCACTCCTCCGCCACGGCCAGAAAGGCCCGGGCATTGGTGACGGCGCAGCGGGCCTTGCTCCTGTTTTTGATGACGCCGGGGGCGGCCAGAGCGGCCTCCACCTCGTCCTCCCCCCACCCGGCCAGCGCCGCCGGCTCAAAATCCGCGAAGGCCGCCCGCAGGGCCGCCCGCCGCTCCAGAATCAGCTTCCAGCTCAGCCCGGCCTGAAAGCCCTCCAGCTCCAGCAGCTCGAACAGCGCCCGGTCATCCCGGCAGGGCCGGCACCACTCCGTGTCATGGTACAAAATCTCGTGCTCTGTTTTTGCCCAGGGGCAGCGCGCGCCCTCTCCCATGTCAGCTCTCTCCTCTCCTTCCCCGCCCGGTTGGGCCGGGAAACGCGATATCATCTGCACTATAGCATAGAAATAGGGAAATGGAAACCCGCCGGCAAAGTCATTGCTGAGAAAAAATTTTGTAAATAAAGAAAAAATCAGGTGACTTGCCAGGCGGACCGTGTTACCATTAAGATACCAGCCAGGGGACATGGCCTGGCAAATATAAAATCAGGAGGACCCCTCTCGTATGAAAAAGCACCGCGGAAGACATCTGCTCTCCCTGCTGGCGTCGGCAGCTCTGCTGGCATCCCTGCTGCCCGCCGCCTTTGCGGCTGAGGCAGAGGGCGAGAAGCACATCACCATCCTGGGCACCTCAGACATGCACGGAAATATCTGGGGCTATTCCTACGAAGACAACGCGGAGACCGACAACAACGGCATGGCCAGGCTCTACACCTACATCCAGCAAGTGCGGGCCGAGAACCCCAACACCTTCCTCGTCGACGCCGGCGACGACATCCAGGGCACCATCATGACCGACGATCTGTATAACAAGACCCCGGAGGAGCCCCATCCGGTCGTCACCGCCATGAACTACATGGGCTATGACGCCATGACCCTGGGCAACCACGAGTTCAACTGGGGCATCCCCACCATGCAGGCCATTCTGGGACAGGCCAGCTTCCCGGTTCTGGCCGCCAACGTCACCGGCGCCCAGGGCGAGCCGGTCACCGGCGCGGGCTGGACGATTGTGGAGCGGGGCGGCGTGAAGCTGGCCGTCATCGGCGTGGTCACCCCGGATGTCCCCATCTGGGACAGCGGCAAGGACGGCATTGACGACGCCGTCTATGAGGCCGCCAACGTGGCCGTCGGCAAGGCCATCGACGAGATCGGCGACCAGGCCGACGTAATCATGGTGTCCGCCCACATGGGCATGTACGCCGAATTTGACGAGGAGGGCGGCTCCGACTCCGCCCAGAAGATTCTGGACGACAACCCGGAGATCGACGTGCTCCAGGTGGCCCACAACCACGTGGTGGTCAACGAGAAGCAGGGCTCCACCGTCATCGGCGGCGTGCGCAACGGCGGCCGGGACATCGCCCGCTTTGATCTGACCCTGGACGCCGACAATCAGATCATTGACAGCTCGGTGGAGATTGTGGATATGACCGGCGTGACCCCCAGCCAGGAGCTCCGGGAGATCCCCCTGGTGGCCGAGGCCCATCAGAAGACCATCGACTACATCAACGGCGGCGGCTCCGGCGACGAGGGCGAGGGCGGCGCGTCCCTGGGAAGCACTACCGCCCGCTTCCAGCCTGAGAACGAGATCCGCGGCATCCCCGCCGGCCGGGTGATGGATACCGCCGTCATGGATCTGATCAACACCGTCCAGCTGGAGAACTCCGGCGCCGACGTCTCCGCCGCCGCCCTCTTCAAGGGCACCAGCGATCTGCCCAAGGGCGACATCAACTACGGCAACATCTTCGACATCTACAAGTTTGACAACACCCTTTACCGGGTGAGCGTCACCGGCGCGGAGCTCAAGGCTTACATGGAGTGGTCCGCCGAGTGCTACAACCAGTGGCAGGAGGGGGATATCAATATCTCCTTCGACCCCGAGTACCCCGACTACCTCTACGATATGTTTGCCGGCGTGGACTATGAGATCGACCTGTCCCAGCCCAAGGGCCAGCGCATCCAGAACGTCATGTTCCACGGCGCACCCCTCCAGGACGACCAGGAGCTGACCCTGGCGGTGAATAATTACCGCTACTCCTCCGCCCTGAAGGCCCAGAGCATTATCTCCGGCACCAAGGAGTGGGAGTCCTCCAACTCCATCCGGGATATGATCGTGGCCTACTTTGCCGAGCACTCCCCCGTGGCCCCCGAGGTGGACCACAACTGGAAGATCGTGGGCGTGGATCTGAGCGAGGACGACCCCCGTCGGGCGGAGCTGGTGGGCTACATCAACGCCGGCCTGCTGGACACCCCCTACGCCGAGAGCTACAACCTGTCCGACTATGATTCCCTGGTGGCCCAGGCCAAGGCAAAGGCCGAGACTCTCACCGTGACCGTAAACGGCGCGGCCAAAGACGTGGCCACGGCTTTCGACGCCCAGGGGAATACCTACTACCGCCTGCGCGACCTCGCCTTTGCCCTGAAGGGCACCGGCGCCCAGTTCAATGTGACGTGGGACGGCAGTGTGGCCGTCGCCACCGGCTCCGCCTACGAGGGCGAGGCCCTGGCCCTGCCCGGCTCCGCCCCCACCGGCGAGGCCGTCAGCCTGACTCTCACCGTGGACGGCACTGCGGTGAGCCAGCCCGCCGTACTCGTCAACGGCAACTACTATCTGGCCGAAGGCTTCCTCGCCCAGCTGGGCGCGGAGTCCGCCCTGGTGGAGGGCGTTTTGGCCATCACCGCCGCGTAACCGCTTTCCGTCAGCAAAGGGCCGCGCCTGGGGCGCGCCCCTTTCCTTGCGTATTTTACCGGACTCCGCCAGAGCTTTGAACGATCCATTCCCTTCATACGGCCGTCTTGTCCAATTTTTCTCTGGCCCCTTTGAGCAATCTGTGATATAATCCGCTCCGTATGATGATTTTCGCATAAAAAGGAGTACGACATGATTACAGTTTCCGACCTGGGCCTGGCCTACAGCGGCCAGCCCCTCTTTTCCCACGTGGATCTCCAGTTCACCAAGGGCAACTGCTACGGCATCATCGGCGCCAACGGCGCGGGTAAATCCACCTTCCTGAAAATCCTCTCCGGCGAGCTGGAGCCCACCTCCGGCGAGGTCTCCATCCTGCCCAAGACCCGCATGTCGGTGCTCAAGCAGGATCAGAACGCCTACAACGCCTACAACGTCATGGACACCGTCATCATGGGCAACCAGCGCCTCTACGACATCGGCAAGGAGAAGGAGGCCCTCTATGCCAAGGAGGAGATGACCGAGGCCGACGGCATCCGCGCCTGCGAGCTGGAGGAGGAGTACGCCGAGCTGGGCGGCTGGGAGGCCGAGAGCGACGCCAGCCGCATCCTCCAGGGCCTGGGCGTGGGCACCGAGTTCCATTCCAACGACATGGCCACCCTGGACGCCCGGCTGAAGGTGAAGGTGCTGCTGGCCCAGGCCCTGTTCGGCAATCCGGACATCCTGCTGCTGGACGAGCCCACCAACAACCTGGACATCAACGCGGTGAACTGGCTGGAGGACTTCCTGCTGGACTTTGAGGGCACGGTGATTGTGGTCAGCCACGACCGCCACTTCCTCAACACCATCTGCACCCACATCGTGGACATCGACTACAACAAGATCAAGATGTACGTGGGCAACTACGACTTCTGGTACGACGCCTCCCAGCTCATGCAGAACCTGATGAAGAACCAGAACAAGAAGAACGAGGAGAAGGCCCAGGAGCTGAAGGAGTTCATCTCCCGCTTCTCCGCCAACAAGTCCAAGAGCAAGCAGGCCACCGCCCGGCGCAAACTGCTGGAGAAGATCACCCTGGAGGAGATCCCCGCCTCCTCCCGCCGCTACCCCTGGGTGGCCTTCTCTCCCGACCGAGAGGTGGGCAAGGACATCCTCTTCGTCACCGACGTCAGCAAGACCATCGACGGAGTGAAGGTGCTGGACAAGGTGAGCTTCATCGTGGGCCACGGGGACAAGATCGCCTTCGTGGGCGACAACGAGAACGCCCAGACCGCCCTGTTCCAGATCCTCACCGGCGAGCTGGAGCCCGACGAGGGCACCGTCAAGTGGGGCCAGACCGCCACCTTCTCCTACTTCCCTAAGGACAACACCAAGTTCTTCAAGGACTGCGACGACAATCTGGTGGAGTGGCTGCGGCAGTGGTCTTCCGACCCCCACGAGGCCTATCTGCGGGGTTTCCTGGGCCGGATGCTCTTCTCCGGCGACGAGGTTTACAAGCCCGTCAAGGTGCTCTCCGGCGGCGAGAAGGTGCGGTGCATGCTCTCCCGGATGATGCTCTCCGGGGCCAACGTGCTGCTGCTTGACCAGCCCACCAACCACCTGGATCTGGAGTCCATCGCCGCCCTGAACAACGGCCTGGAGGCCGTCAAGTGCAACGTGCTCTTCGCCTCCCACGACCACCAGCTGGTGCAGACCGTGGCCAACCGGGTGTTCGACTTCACCTCCGACGGCAAGCTCATCGACCGCAAGATGACCTACGACGAGTACCTGGAGAGCCAGAAGGCCGACTGATTGACCGGAATAGCAAAAACCGCCGCGGACTGGCGTTCCGTCCGCGGCGGTTTTTTTATCCCTCCGGCGCGCAGGCCGTTTCCGCCGGAAGGGGTTTTCTCCGGTAGAGCACCAGCCCGGCCAGATCGGCCAGTACCCAGCCGATGGGTACCGCCCACCAGATGCCCTTCAGGCCCACGGCGGGGATGGGGGCCAGCAGGTAGGCCAGGGCCACCCGCGTCCCCAGGGAGACCACGGTGAGCACCACCGACACGCCGGGCCGCCCCAGGCCGCGGAACAGGCCGTAGAGCAAAAACAGGATGCCGATGCCGCAGTAGCACATGCCCTCAATGCGCAGGTACTCCACCCCCACGGCGATAATCTCCGTCTCGCCGGGCTCCACAAACAGGCCCATGAGGGGGGCGGCGAAGAGGCACACCAGCAGGGAGCTGACCAGGCAGAAGCCCACGGACACCCACAGGGCGGAGCGGATCCCCTTTCGGATGCGCTCCGCCTTCTGCGCGCCGGTGTTCTGGGCCACGAAGGTGGAGAAGGCGTTGCCGAAGTCCTGGACGGGCAGGTAGGCGAAGGCGTCGATCTTGACGGCGGCGGCAAAGGCGGCCATCACGTTCACCCCGAAGGAGTTCACCAGCCCCTGCACCATCAGGATGCCGAAGTTCATCACCGACTGCTGCACGCAGGTGAGCAGGGAGTAGTTCATGATGCGCCCCAGCTCCCCCCGGGACACCTTACAGTGCCGCCGCTCCAGCCGGAGCAGGGGCACCCGCCGCCAGCCGTAGAGGGCGATACCGGCGGCGGACACCCCCTGGGCGAGCACCGTGGCCCCCGCGGCCCCGGCCACCCCCCAGCCCAGTCCCAGGACAAACCAGAGATCCAGCCCGATGTTGAGGACGGTGGACACGGCCAGAAAGGCCAGCGGGGCCACCGAATTGCCCACCGAGCGCAGCAGGCAGGCGAAGTAGTTATAGAGGAAGGTGAAGCAGACGCCCAGCAGTACCACCCGCAGGTAGGCCCGGGTCTCGTCCCAGGCCCCGGCGGGGATGCGCAGCAGGGTCATCACCGGCTCCAGCAGGGCCAGCACCCCCACGTTGAGCAGCACCGCCACGGAGCCGATAAACACAAAGGAGGCGAAGAGGCACCGCTTCAGCTCCTCCTCCCGCTCCGCGCCGTAGAGCATGGACCACAGGGCGCCGCTGCCCATGCACAGGCCCAGCAGCACCGAGGTGAGAAAGGTCATCAGGGTAAAGGAGAAGCCCACCGACGCCAGGGCCGACGCCCCCAGCGCCCGGCCCACAATGAGGGTGTCGGCGATGTTGTAGCACTGCTGGAGCAGATTGCCCGCGATCATGGGACCGGCGAACAGCAGCATAGGGCGGGTGATTCCACCCCGGGTCAAATCCATCTGCATTGGCTCACACACTTTCGTTTTGAATGTTTTATCTTTCTTTTCGTAAGAATCATAGCAAATCCAGAGGAAAAATACAAGGCTATACTTGCCTTTTTTCTTCAGCCGGGATAAGATAACAAACACAGCTTGACAGATAGAGGGGGCGGAGGCGTTGTTTTTAAGCGGTCTGGACGACATCGACCGGCGGCTGGTGGAGCTGCTCATCCACAACGCCCGTATGTCCTACTCAGATCTGGGCCAGGCGGTTGGGCTGTCCCGTGTGGCGGTGAAGGCCCGCGTCCGCGCCCTGGAGGAGCGGGGCGTGATCGAGGAGTACACCACCATTGTCAATCCCCAGAAGATCAGCGGTGCTGTGTCCTGCTACTTTGAGCTTGAGGTAGAGCCCGCCCAATTCAGCGCGGTGGTGAATACCCTGCGCGCCAGCGATACCGTGACCCAGATCTACCAGGTGTCCGGCCGCAACAAGCTCCACGTCCACGCCGTGGCGGCTGGCCAGGGGGAACTGGAGGACTTTCTGGACCGGGTCATCCACCGTCTGCCCGGCGTTGCCAGCCTGAGCTGCAACATCATCCTCTCCCGCATCAAGGACATCAAGGGCCTGCGCCTGTAAGAAAAATCGTGCACTTTCCGCCAAAGTGTGCTATACTATGGATTTGAACTCATTTCATCCGGAAAGGGTGGTTTTCATGCGAAAAGAAATTTTGCTGCCCGTCGTGGCGGTGGCTGGCGGCGGGGTCGGCTTTGTCCTGCGCCGCTGGGAGCTGGCCACGGCCTTTGAGGCGGACACCGGCTTACCCATTCCCGGCGCCCCGGCCACTCTCGCCCTCATCGCCCTTTCGGTTGCCATGGCGGCGGTTCTGGCCCTGCTCTGCCGGGGCAAATACCCCTCCTTCACCGGCTACGACGAGGCCTTTCAGGCCAAGGGAAACACCCTGTACGCCACCGCTATGGTGCTCTCCGCCTTCCTGCTCTTGGGGGCGGCGGTGCTGATGGTGCTCTCCTTTGTCCAGGGGACCAACACCGTCTACACCCGCCTGCTGCTGGCCGCCCTGGCGGCGGTCTCTTTCTTCTGCGTAATGCAGACGGCGCAGAACAGCTTCAAGGGCCTGGACAGGGGCAAGTACAGCTTCACCCTGCTGATGCCCGCCTACACCTGTTGCGTGTGGCTGATCGCCGCCTACCAGGTGCGGGCCGGAGATCCGGTGCAGTTGGACTATGTGTATGAGCTTTTCGCCATCATCGCCTCCCTGCTGGGGCTCTACTTCCACGCCGGCTTCTCCTTTGAGCGGGGCCGGGTGTTCTGGGCTGGGCTGTTCTCCCTGCTGGGGATCTACTTCTGCCTGACCACCCTGGCCGACCAGCACGATCTGGCCACGACGCTGCTCTATGGCTTCGCCATCCTCTATTTGCTCTCGTCCACGGTGACGCTTCTGTACAATGCCGGCCGGCCGGAGCTCCTGGCCCGGGCCGAAAACGATACGACGGAGGGAACGCCCGATGAATCCTGAGAAATTCTATATTACCACCCCGATCTACTACCCCTCGGACAAGCTGCACATCGGCCACACCTACTGCACCGTGGCCACCGACGCCATGGCCCGCTACAAGCGCCTGCGGGGCTGTGAGGTCATGTTCCTCACCGGCACTGACGAGCACGGCCAGAAGATCGAGGACAAGGCCAAGGAGGCCGGCGTATCCCCCAAGGAGTTTGTCGACCACATCGTGGAGGGCCCCCGGGGCGTGCTCGACCTGTGGAGGCTGATGAACATCTCCAACGACCGGTTCATCCGCACCACCGACGACTACCACGTGGAGTCCGTGCAGAAGATCTTCAAGCAGCTCTATGAGCAGGGGGACATCTACAAGGGCAAATATGTGGGCAAGTATTGCAAGCCCTGCGAATCCTTCTGGACGGAGACCCAGCTCAAGGACGGCAAGTGCCCCGACTGCGGCCGGGACGTGGTGGATGCCGAGGAGGAGGCCTACTTCTTCCGCCTGTCCAAGTACGCCGACCGCATCCGGCATCTGCTGGAGGACACCGACTTCCTGGAGCCCCGCAGCCGGGTCAATGAGATGGTGAACAACTTCATCAAGCCCGGCCTGGAGGATCTGTGCGTCTCCCGCACCTCCTTCTCCTGGGGCGTGCCGGTGGACTTCGACCCCGGCCACGTGGTGTATGTGTGGATCGACGCCCTGTCCAACTACATCAACGCCCTGGGCTACGGCAACGGCCGCTACCACGACTTTGAGAAGTTCTGGCCCGCCGACGTGCACTTTGTGGGCAAGGAGATCGTGCGCTTCCACTCCATCATCTGGCCCGCCATCCTCATGGCCCTGGGCCTGCCCCTGCCCAAGAAGGTGTACGGCCACGGCTGGCTGCTGCTGGACGGCGGCAAGATGAGCAAGTCCAAGGGCAACGTGGTGGACCCCTACCTGCTGGCCGAGCGCTACGGGGTGGACGCCCTGCGCTACTTCCTGCTGCGGGAGTTCCCCTTCGGCACCGACGGCAACTTCTCCAACGAGGCCCTCATCGGCCGCATCAACACCGACCTGGCCAACGACCTGGGCAACCTGGTCAGCCGCACCACCGCCATGGTGGGCAAGTACTTCGGCGAGCGCCTGCCGGAGGGCTGCGGCGCCACCGGGGACGAGGCGGAGCTGGCCGCCATGCTGACCCAGGCCCAGGGCGAGGTGAACCTCTCCATGGACTTCCCGGAGGACGACCCCCGGAAGTACGACGTGGAGCTCATCGCCCTGGCCGCCGGCCTGCGGGGCCGCTACGAGGCGCAGATGGAGCACTACGCCTTCCAGGACGCCCTGGTGGAGGTGTTCAAGCTCATCGGCCGGGCCAACAAGTATATCGACGAGAACAAGCCCTGGGCACTGGCCAAGGACGAGGCCCAGAAGCCCCGCCTGGCCCACGTGCTCTACAATCTGCTGGAGTGCGTGCGCCTTTCCGCCGTACTGCTCACCCCCTTTATGCCCGAGACCTGCGGAAAGATCTTCGCCCAGCTCGGCGTAGACGAAGGCGCGCGCACCTGGGAGTCCGCCGGAGCGTGGGGCCTGCTCCCCGCCGGCGCGGCGGTGAGCAAGGGGGAGAACCTGTTCCCCCGCATCGACGTGGAGAAGGAGCTGGCCGCCCTGGACGAGCTGCAGGCCGAGGCCCGCAGGGCCGCCCTCCCCGCCGTGGAGGTGGAGCCCTTCGCCCAGGAGAGCGTGGACTTCGACACCTTCTGCAAGAGCGACTTCCGGGCCGTGAAGGTCAAGGCGTGTGAGAGCGTGAAAAAGAGCGCCAAGCTCCTCAGGTTCATCCTGGACGACGGTTCCGGGACTGACCGCCAGATCCTCTCCGGCATCGCCATGTACTACAAGCCGGAGGAACTGGTGGGCAAGACCCTGGTAGCCATTATCAACCTTCCCCCCCGCAAGATGATGGGGCAGGAGAGCTGCGGCATGCTGCTCTCCGCCGTCCACACCGAGCACGGGGAGGAGAAGCTCCACCTGGTTATGGTGGACGACGCTATCCCCGCCGGCGCCAAGCTGTGCTGAGCGCATCCTGTATAAACAGAGGGGGGGGGGGGGGGGGGGGGGGGGGGGGGGGGGGGGGGGGGGGGGGGGGGGGGGGGGGGGGGGGGGGGGGGGGGG
>NZ_CAXSQB010000079.1:0-10852 GCF_964239415.1 Clostridium sp. ATCC BAA-442
CCCCCCCCCCCCCCCCCCGCCGGAACCGCCCACGCTTCAGTTGATTTTCAGGAGGAATTGACTTGATCAACACCAACGAAATTTTGGATACCATACATATGATCGACCAGCAGCATCTGGACGTGCGTACCATTACCATGGGCATCTCCCTGCTGGACTGCGCCGATCCCGATCCAAAGGCCGCCTGTCAGAAGATCTATGACAAGATCACCCGCCGGGCCGAGCACCTGGTGGCCACCGGCGAGGCCATTGAGCGGGAGTTCGGCATCCCCATTGTCAACAAACGCATCTCCGTCACCCCCATGGCTCTTGTGGCCGGGGCGTCGGAGACGGGCAGCTACGTCCCCTTCGCCGTGGCCATGGACAACGCCGCCAAGTCCACCGGGGTCAACTTCATCGGCGGCTTCTCCGCCCTGGTGCAGAAGGGGGCCACCCAGGCCGACAAGAAGCTCATCGCCTCTATCCCCGAGGCGCTGGCCATCACCGACTTTGTCTGCTCCTCCGTCAACGTTGGCTCCACCCGGGCGGGGATCAACATGGACGCGGTGGCCGAGATGGGCCGCATCATCAAGGACACCGCCGAGCGCACCGCCGACCGGGGCGGCTTTGGCTGCGCCAAGCTGGTGGTATTCTGCAATGCGGTGGAGGATAACCCCTTCATGGCGGGCGCCTTCCACGGCGTGGGGGAGCCGGACTGCATCATCAATGTGGGCGTGTCCGGCCCCGGCGTGGTGCACCACGCCCTCAAGGACGTGAAGGGCCAGCCCTTCGACGTGGTGGCCGAGACCATCAAGAAGACCGCCTTCCGGGTGACCCGAATGGGCCAGCTAGTAGCCCAGGAGGCCAGCCGCCGGCTGGGCGTGCCCTTCGGCATCGTGGATCTCTCCCTGGCCCCCACCCCCGCCATCGGCGACAGCGTGGCCCGCATTCTGGAGGAGATGGGCCTGGAGACCTGCGGTACCCACGGCACCACCGCCGCCCTGGCCCTGCTCAACGACGCGGTGAAGAAAGGGGGCGTCATGGCCTCCTCCCACGTGGGCGGCCTGTCCGGCGCCTTCATCCCCGTCAGCGAGGACGAGGGCATGATCGCCGCCGCCCGCTCGGGCGCCCTCCACCTGGATAAGCTGGAGGCCATGACCTGTGTGTGCTCCGTTGGCTTGGACATGATCGCCGTCCCCGGCGACACCACCGCCGCCACCCTCTCCGCCATCATCGCCGACGAGGCCGCCATCGGCATGGTCAACTCCAAGACCACCGCCGTCCGCCTCATCCCTGCCCCCGGCAAGGTGGTGGGGGACACGGTGGAATTCGGCGGCCTGCTGGGCTCCGCCCCCGTCATGCCCGTCCACGCCGAGAGCAGTGACGCCTTTGTGGCCCGCGGCGGACGTATTCCGGCCCCCATGCAGAGTCTCAAGAACTGACGCGGCCGCCCAATCCCCGTTGTCCTTCTCCGCGGGCGCCCGGCCTGTGCGGGGCGCATTTTTTTGCTTCAAAATTTCCAAAATCCCCCTAGGAAAGCGGCCTGCTTTGGTGTATACTGGGAGCCAGGACAAGCCTTATTTTGAGGAGGGTCAATTTATGTTAGAGCTGATTACTTCCAACTGCACCCCGTTTCTGCCCGAGGACTGGCTGACCAGCCGGCTGGACGCGCTGGAGAGCGCCCGCGTCAAGCTGGAGGAGGGCAGCGGCCTGGGCGGCGCCTACACCGGCTGGGTTCACCTGCCCCGGGACTACGACAAGGAGGAGTTTGCCCGCATCCAGGCGGCGGCGGAGCGCATCCGCAGCGACTCCCAGGCCCTGGTGGTCATCGGCATCGGCGGCTCCTATCTGGGCGCCCGCGCGGTGGTGGAGCTGCTTCACTCCCCCAATTTCAACCTGACCCACAAGGGCGGACCCGACATCTACTTTGCCGGCAACGGCCTCTCCTCCGACGCCATGCTGGAGGTCATCGAGCTGGTGAAGGACAAGGACTTCTCCATCAATGTCATCTCCAAGTCGGGCACTACCACCGAGCCGGCAGTAGCCTTCCGCATCTTCAAGGCCCTGTTGGAGGAGAAGTACGGCAAGGAGGGGGCCCGCAGGCGCATCTACGCCACCACCGACGCCCACAAGGGGGCCCTGAAGGGCCTGGCCGACGCGGAGGGCTATGAGGAGTTTGTGGTGCCCGACGCGGTGGGCGGCCGCTATTCCGTCCTCACCGCCGTGGGCCTGCTGCCCATCGCCTGCGCCGGGGTGGATATCGCCGCCCTGATGGAGGGCGCCGCCCAGGCCATGGAGGCCCTCTCCACCCCCGGCGCGGACAATCCGGCCTGGCAGTACGCCGCCGCCCGGCACGCCCTGTACACCCTGGGCAAGAAGGTGGAGATCCTGGTGGGATACGAGCCCTCCTTCCGCTTCTTCGGCGAGTGGTGGAAGCAGCTCTTCGGCGAGACCGAGGGCAAGGACGGCAAGGCCCTCTTCCCCGCCAGCGTGGAGTTCACCGCCGATCTGCACTCCATGGGCCAATACATCCAGCAGGGTGAGCGCCTGATGCTGGAGACGGTGGTGCGCTTCGCCCGCAGCCGCGGCAGCGTCACCATTCCCCACGACCCGGACAATGTGGACGGGCTCAACTTCCTGGCGGGCAAGGATCTCTCCTTTGTGGCCGAACAGGCCATGCGGGGCACCCTGCTGGCCCACGTGGACGGCGGCGTGCCCAACCTGGTGGTCACCGCCCCGGCCCGGGACGCGCAGAGCGTGGGCTGGCTGATCTACTTCTTCGAGTACGCCTGCGGCCTGTCTGGCTATCTGCTGGAGATCAATCCCTTCGACCAGCCCGGCGTGGAAGCGTATAAGAACAACATGTACGCCCTCCTGGGCAAGCCCGGTTATGAGGACCGCAAGGCGGAGCTGGAGGCACGCCTGTAAGAACCCCCGTTAATTTTTGGTGAACTTCCGCAAATCAGTTGCAATCGGGCCGCAAAAATGGTAACATAATTGCACAAGGCCGGAGATACGCTCCGGCGGACAATGAAGGAGTGATAACTATGGTGAGAGTGATCATGGGTGTCAAGGGCACCGGCAAGACCAAGCAGATGATCGAGCTCATTAATTCCGCTGTCCACAGCGAGAACGGCAATGTGGTCTGCATCGAGCGGGGCCCCAAGCTGACCTATGACATTCATTATAAGATCCGTCTGGTGGAGGCCAGCCATTACGATATTAAGAGCTATGACTTCCTGAAGGGCTTTATCAGCGGCCTGTACGCGGGCAACTACGACATCACCCATGTCTTTATCGACAGCCTGACCAAGATTGTGGCCTCCGAGGCCACCGACCATGCGGTGGAGGAGTTCCTGGACTGGCTGAACAGCTTCTCCGAGAAGAACAATATTAAGTTCACCGTCACCATCAGCGCCGATGCCTCCCTGGCCACCGACGGCGTCAAGAAATACTTCTGATACGTGCCCTTTCAGCGGGGCCTGCTGGCGGCAGGCCCCGCTGCCTCGTTCTTCCCTCCTTCCGGCGTCAAATCGCTTGTACATCCGGCATACCGCCGCAGAACTTTGGATAATATACCGATTGCGTGGGATTACCTCCCATGATATACTCTTTGGCGAAATAAAGGAGGTGTGAATCATGATGATTGAAATGCAGTTTAACTCCATTGCCCAGCTCCAGCGGCTTCAGGAGATCGCCAGTTCCTGTGACGACGAGATCTTCCTGCACTCCTTGGACGACAGCGTCCGCGTGGATGCCAAGTCCTTCATCGGCCTGTTCACCCTGGACTTCACTCAGCCCGTCAAGGTGGTCACCGATTCCGACTATCTGGCCCGCAAGGTGGAGCATCTCAAGCATAAGATGGAGAAATAAAAACAGGCGTTGGCCGCTGGCCGACGCCTGTTTTGTTATGCAAAAGCATAGCAAAATTGGCCATGTGCCGCTTACAGCGGGACGGCCCATATGCGCAGAAACTTCATGCGCCTAAGCCTTTGCATAATTTCGTGGTGCGCCCTGTGCGCATAAAGTTTTATTTCCTGATCCAGTCCGGGTGCGTTCATGCCTCCCGGCGGCGCAGGAGCGCCCGGAGCGCACAGAGCGCCGCGGCCGCCGCCAGAGCCAGCCACAGGAGCAGGAGGACGTTCTCATTGAAGTACCAGTTCTCCGCCCATCGGGTGAAATCCGGCCGGAACCAGAAGCCGTGGAGCCGCTCCACCGTCCCGCCGCCCAGCCGCACCAGCCGGTCGATCACCGGGTTGACCAGGGGGAGGAACACGCAGGCCGCCCCCAGGCAGGCCGTCCCCTTCCACCAGCGGCTGATGGGGGCGTACCGGCAGATGAGCACCCAGGCCCAGGGCAGGGTCAGGCCGAAGAGAACCGCCGGCAGGGTAGGAATGGGGAACCAATCTGCGCCGTCATAGGCACAACTGACCCAGAGCAGGGCGCACAGCAGCAGGGTCTCCGTCCCCAGGTAGAGCACAGCCTTGTGCTCCCCCAGGGGGCGGGGCAGCTCCCGCAGGGCGCCGGGCAGGAAGGCCGCCCCCAGCCCCAGCAGCACCCCCGCCGAGGCCAGCAGGAACCAGTCTCCCCCGCTGAACAGGCAGGCGGCCAGCAGCAGCAGCTCCAGGGAGAGGGTGAAGCCCCCCAGCGTGATGACGCCCCGGTACTGCTTCACCAGGATGGGCAGGAGGGTGAGGCTGGCCCCCACCAGTTCCCCGGTGAGTACCAGCCAGAACCAGTCCAGGGTATGCCCCACCGCCAGATTGCAGATGAGGCAGATCAGGGCGGTGCCGCCGTAGAGGATGTACTGAATCCAGCGCAGGCGGCGCAGCAGGGACAGGTATTTTTTCGCCAGGGTCTCGGCGGTGCGGGCCTCCACGTCCTCGCTGGCGGTGAGCAGCTCGTGCTCCGACACCTGTAAAATGGCGCAGATATCCCGGATCAGGGTGATGTCCGGGTAGGACATACCCCTCTCCCACTTGCTGACCGCCGACTCGGTGACGAAGAGCCTGTCGGCGAATTCCCGCTGGGTGAGCCCTAGCTCCTTCCGGCGGCGGCAGATATACGCGCCGAAGGTCTTTTTGTTTTCCATGTTGAACCATCCTTTCGGCAGGGTGTGGTCTTGCAAGGCCGCTCTCACCATACGGCGAATGGCGGAAATTTGCAAGGCCCCGGCGGGATTTTCCCCCTCGACCGTTAGGAAAGTCCTGATTTTTCAAGGGGTTTCGGCCCTCCCGGCACGGCGGGCCGGATGTCCATGCCGTGGGCTAATCTCCCTCGGGCAGGGGCACCCGCCGGTGCTCCACCGGCCCCCAGGCGGGCAGGGGCAGGCCCTGCATGGCCCCGAACACCCGGCTCTTGAGGCCGGGATACTGCTTGTCCAGGGACTTGATCAGCTCCTTGACCTCCTGGCGCTTGGTATTGCCGTCCGCCGGGCAGGGGTTGAACACCACGGGCAGATGGTTGCGCTCGGCGGCGTTGCGGAGCATCCCCTCCCCACAGTAGAGCAGGGGGCGGATTTGGGTGATGCCGGTGCGGTCTAAATAGGTTACAGGCTGGAAGCAGGACAGCCGCCCCTCATAGAACAGGGAGAGGAAGAAGGTCTCCACCGCGTCGTCGAAGTGGTGGCCCAGGGCGATCTTGGTGACGCCGTGCTCCTTCAGGGCGTTGTGGAGGGCGCCCCGGCGCATCTTGGCGCACATGGAGCAGGGGTTCTTCTCCTTGCGCAGATCAAAGATGATGTGGTGGATTTCGCTGTGGAGCAGCGTGAAGGGCACGTCCAGCTCCCGGCACAGTGCCTCCACCCCGGTGAAGTCCATCCCCTCTCCCCCGTCCACATGGCCCATATCCAGGGTGTAGGCCTCCACGGTAAAGGGCTTGGGGTAGAACTCCCGCAGCCTGGCCAGGGCCACCAGCAGGGTCAGGGAGTCTTTGCCCCCGGATACCCCCACCGCCACCCGATCCCCGGCCTGGATCATGTCGTAATCCTCCACACAGCGGCGGACATAGCTCAAAATCTTGTTCATAGGCACCTCAAAATTTAAAAATCGAAACGGAGTATTCAAGAGTATTTGCGAGATTTCACGCGTTTGAGTGAGCTTTCTTATTTCTAAATTAAAATTTTCAAAAAACGTGTTGACACCTTGGACCCACCGTATTATAATACAAAACGCTCCGGTCGTCCAGATTGGGGTTCTTATTCTGTTGAGACATTTTTGATCATAGAACGCGAAATTGGAGGTTTCACCATGTCCACTTTTATGGCCAACAAGGGGAACATCGTCCGCAAGTGGTATATCCTCGATGCGGCGGGCAAGCCCCTGGGCAAGACTGCCGCCGCCGCGGCCACCCTGCTGCGCGGCAAGCACAAGCCTGAGTTCACCCCCCACGCCGACTGCGGCGACTTCGTCGTGATCGTCAACGCCGAGAAGGCTGTTCTGACCGGCAAGAAGCTGGAGCAGAAGTACTACCGCCGCCACTCCGGCTGGATCGGCGGCCTCAAGGAGACCAAGTACCGCCTGCTGATGCAGCAGAAGCCCGAGCTGGCCATGCAGCTGGCCGTCCGCGGCATGCTGCCCCGCAACATCATCACCAAGGATTCTCTGTCCCGCCTGCACATCTACCGCGGCGCCGAGCATCCCCACACCGCCCAGAAGCCCGAAACCTGGGCCGCCATCTAAGCAGGAGGTACAAAGGAATGTATAAGAGCAAGAAGCCTTATCTGTATGGCACCGGCCGCCGCAAGTCCTCCGTGGCCCGGGTGCATCTGTTCCCCAACGGCACCGGCGCGATCACCATCAACGGCCGCGACATCGACGATTACTTCGGCCTGGAGACCCTGAAGCTACTGGTTCGCCAGCCCCTGGCCACTACCGACACCCTGGGCAAGGTGGACATCGTTGCCACCGTCACCGGCGGCGGCGTGACCGGCCAGGCCGGCGCCATCCGTCACGGTGTGGCCCGCGCTCTGTTGCAGGTCAACCCCGAGTTCCGCGCCGCCCTCAAGGCCGCCGGTTTCCTCACCCGCGATCCTCGCATGAAGGAGCGTAAGAAGTACGGCCTGAAGGCCGCCCGCCGCGCTCCCCAGTTCTCCAAGCGCTAATTTTTCGCCTGACCTTTTAAAATGCCGCCCATATGGGCGGCATTTTACTTGCGCTTTCAGGGCTCTGCGGCGGTATGGGCGCCGCTTGCTTCTGCGGGTATGGGCGGATGACTCCGGCTCGGATATTGCAGGAAGGAGAGCCTGCGGCACAGAAATCGGGAGATTCCTCCCACAGTCAGGGCACAAACTATTGTCCCCTCCCGCAGGCCGCAGATGGCCCCCAGGCTGAGATAGGAGAGCAGGGCGGCTGCCGACACCATAGCCAGATCATAGCCGGTCTTGGTCTTCCCAAAATCCCAGCCGAATACCTGGCTGGCGGTTCGGACAAACCCCTCACATGGCAGGATCAGCACATTGGGAAGCACCTCCAGCGCAACCCCCAGCCCCAGGGAGAGACAGCCCAGCAGGAGCACCACCCACCTGGCCCCATAGGACTCCGGCACCAGCGGGGCCAACAGCTCTGTCCACAGGTCGATGCAGACCGAGAAGAGGAGCGTGGCCGGAATCTGGAGGAGCTGTATGGACTGAAACCTGTGCCGGAGCAACAGCACCTGGCCGACCAGCATGGTGCAGTTCACCAGGAAGGTAAACACCCCCAGCGAGAGCCCTGGAAAGACAAACGTGAGGACATAGGAGAGGCTGGACACCGCCGAGGTGCCCATACCGGCTAAGGTAATCAGGGCGATTCCCAGGGCGGCGCAGAGAACTCCGCGGAAGAACAGAATATAGCGGCGCAGCAGGCTGGGCTGTCTCATAAGCCTACCCCTCCTTTTATAAAAAATATTTTTTAGATATAATAATATTTTAGCATTTTTTAAAATTACGTTCAATTGTCGGCCTGCCCAAAAAACCACCCCCATTTTTGACATCCGGCGCCGCTGATACAAATGTTCTTTGACATGCCTTATACAATCCGCTATGCAGTGTAGAGACCGTGTAAAGAAACGCCCGACCTCCGGTATCCAAAGGGTTTTCCACATTATCCACATGGTTATCCACATCAGTTAACACCCTGTGGATAACGCCAATATGCAAAATTCAGTTGACATAAGACAAGTCAAGCAAAAAATCCACGGCGGATTCTACAAACTTTTTTGTTCTCCGTTTTTCTTCCAATTGTGGTACAATAACGTCAGGTGTCCCGAACATATCATGAGCCGCCGCTCAGTCATGAGGTGAAAGCATGTCCGAACCCATTGCCGCCATTGCCACACCCCCGGTTCCCAGCGCCATTGGCATTCTGCGCGTCAGCGGAGAGGGCGCTATCGAGGCCGCGTCCGCCGTGTTCCGCGCCGCCAGCGGGCGTCCCCTGGCCGCCTGCGAGAGTCGCAGGCTGGTCTACGGCACCCTGCTGGGCCCCGACGGTGCCCCCATCGACCAGGTGCTGGCCACCATCTCCCGTGCCCCCCACAGCTACACCGGCGAGGATACGGCGGAGCTGCAGTGCCACGGCTCTCCCGCAGTGCTGGCGATGGCGCTGGAGGCCCTGTTTGCCCAGGGCGTCCGGCAGGCCGGGCCGGGGGAGTTCACCAAGCGGGCCTTCCTCAACGGAAAACTGGATCTGACCCAGGCGGAGGCGGTGGCGGATCTCCTCGAGGCGGAGACCCCCGCCGCCGTGCGGCAGGCCGCCGGACAGCTCTCCGGCGCGCTGAGCCGCCGGGTGGCCGCCCTCTACGACGGTCTGGTGGATCTCATGGCCCACTTTCACGCCGTGCTGGACTATCCGGACGAGGACATCGACCCCTTCCGGGCCGACACCATCCGGGAGGGCCTGGACGCCGCCCATACGGGCCTGGAAGCCCTTCTGCGCACCTATGACCGGGGACGGTATATCGCCGGCGGCGTGCCCTGCGTGCTGATAGGACGGCCCAACGCGGGCAAGTCCTCCCTGCTCAACGCCCTGGTGGGCTATGACCGGGCCATTGTCACCGACGTACCCGGCACCACCCGGGACACGGTGGAGGCCCGGTGCCGGCTGGGCGGCGTTGTGCTGCGGCTCATCGACACCGCCGGCCTGCGGGAGACCGACGACGCCGTGGAGCGCATCGGCGTGGAACGCAGCCGGGCCGCCCTGGCTGGGGCCGCCCTGGCCCTGCTAGTGCTGGACGGCTCCGCCTCCCTCACCCCCGAGGATGAGGCCGCCATGGCCCAAGCCGCCCGCGCCCCCCGGGTCATCTGCCTGATCAACAAGTCCGACCGCCCCCTGGCTTTCGCGCCGGAGGAGCTGCGGAGCCGCTTTCCCCATCTGTGTGTGGTCAGCGCCGCCACCGGCGCAGGGCTGGATGCGCTGGGGGAGACCGTCGCCGCCCTCTTCCCCGCTGGAGGCGCGGAGAGCGCCGGAGAGCTGCTCACCAATGCCCGGCAGGCCGATGCCGCCCGGCGGGCGCTGGAGGCCGTTACGCGGGCCTCTGAGAGCCTGGAGGCCGGTATCACCCCCGATGCCCTCCTCACCGACGCGGAGGAGGCCCTCGCCGCCTTGGGAGAGCTCACCGGGGCCAGCGTGCGGGAGGACGTGACCGCCCGCATCTTTGAGCGCTTCTGCGTGGGAAAATAGGACGCATGGCCCGCCGCCCGCCGGGGCATCCTATCGGGTGAAAGGAGCGATGCACATGGAGGTCTCCATCGAGCGCAGCGACTGTATCAGCTGCGGGCTGTGTGTCTCCACCTGCCCCGACGTGTTCCGGATCGCGGAGGACGGGTTGGCGGAGGTCTACCGCCAGCCCGGCCCGGCGCACCTGCCCGCTGTGAAATCCGCCGCCGAGGGCTGCCCGGTCAGCATCATCTATCTGGAGGAGTGACGGGTCAAGCACGACAAGGGGCCCCCGCCCACCCCCCCCCCCCCCTTGCGGTTCCTTCGGTTGTCACGCCTCACACCCTCCGCCACGGCGCACTGCTCACCGCTCCGCAAAAAACACCTTGCGCCTTCGGCGCAACTTCCATAAGGAAGTTGACACCCGCTGAAAAAAGTTGCTTTCCGGTGGGTGCCGCTTTATAATTGTCTCACCGGCAAATCAAAATTTGGGGAGGAGAGGACTCAGCATGGAAAATGAAGTTATATTAGGAAATGTCATGGTTGATTGCGATGACGAAAAGAAATTGCAGAAATTTTATGGTGAGTTATTAGGTTGGGAAATGTGCGAATTATTTGCAAGACCTGCTGTACGCAGTTCTACGGGAATCGTTTTTCTGTTCATTGAAGAAGCTGAGTATATTTGCCCTGTATGGCCCGAAGAAACAGGGAAACAACAGAAACAGATACATTTTGATTTTCAAGTTGATAATGTTATGGAAATGGTTAAGAAAGCAGAGCGGTTGGGAGCAACAAAGTCAAAAGCACAATTTGGCGGAAGTGATTTTGTAACAATGTTTGACCCAGCAGGACATCCATTTTGCCTATGCCAAAAGTAACAAAGTACAGTTTATCGCTTCTCCCACGAATACTTTCCTTGAAAGTGTCATAGTGGGTTACACAGTATAAAAAGGACAAGGCAGACCGTTGCGGCCTGCCTTGTCCTTAACTTCTCTATAAATCCTTACACTTCGGCGCAACTGCTTTTTTGTCTGTGCAGCTCGCTGTGCGCCTGCTCCCGGGCGTTCAGCGCTTCGCTTTACTTGAGGTTGAAGAAAGCGTCCATACCCAGGTACTGCGCCACGTCGCCCTCGTCGTCGCAAAGTCCGCTCCCGTCGGGACGCCCTTGCCTGGGCATCCCTCCCTCCGCTCCCTTGCTCCTCCTCTCCCCAACCGACCCACTGCGTTGGGCTCGGTTGGGG